>JAQUXD010000113.1 GCA_028692535.1 Eubacteriales bacterium
AGCGTTACGAATCATGAATTGAGCAAAATATTGGATACCAGTCACGAATGGATATTCAGTCGCACCGGTATCGAATCCAGACACATCTGCGAAAACGGGCTGACGCCCATCGCTGCAGAAGCCGGGGCGGAGGCATTGAAAGATGCGGGCCGAACCGTGGAGGAGATGGATTACATTCTCTGTGCCACCGTCAGTCCGGATTATGCCACGCCCTCCCTGGCCTGCATGGTTCAGCAGGAGCTGGGCGGAACCTGTCCGGCTTTGGATATCGGCGCTGCCTGCTCCGGCTTCCTGTATGGGTTGGATATGGCTCAGGCGCTCATCGGATCGGGCAAGGCCAAGCGCATTCTGCTCATCGCCGCCGAATCCATGAGCAGCACCGTAGACTGGACGAAGCGGGATGTGAGCGTTCTGTTCGGAGACGGCGCGGGGGCTGTGGTGCTGGAAGAAGGGGCCGATCTGCTTGCCATATCCATCGGCGCAGTGGGCCGGGCAGAGCCTTTGTTCATGAAGCGGCCGGCCGGGAATTGTCCCTATGCGCTTCCCAAGTCGGGGGATGTCTATTTGCACATGGACGGGCAGGAGATCTACAAGTTCGCCGTCAACGCCATGGTGCGGGATATTCTTCATGTGATGGAGGCTGCGAATGTCTCGGCGGAGGAAGTGGATTACGTGCTGCCTCACCAGGCAAATTTGCGCATCCTGGACGCAGCATCAAAAAAGCTGCCGATCCCGGCTGAAAAATTTCTGAACAACATCCGCGGTACCGGAAATACGTCTGCGGCCAGCATTGCCATCTTGCTGGATGAAGCTCGAAAATCCGGGACGATCAAGGCAGGACAGCTTTTGGTGATGAGCGCTTTCGGCGCAGGACTCACCACGGGAGCTTGCATTATAAAATGGTCGAAAGACTGAACAAATCAGATTATCAGGAGGAAAAAACCATGATAAAAGAAAAAGTAATCGAAGTTCTGGCGCAGTACAAAGATTGTGCCCCCGAAGAGATCGATGTGACGCAAAGCTTTGAAGAACTGAAACTGGATTCGCTGGACACGGTGGAAATCGTGATGAACTTGGAAGAGGCGTTTGAGATCGAATTGAAGATCACAGAAGAACTGAAGACGGTCCAGGATGTGATCGACGCCATTACAAAATTGGTGTAGGAGGTCCGGATGCTGCGTTCTGAAATTTCTGCCCTGCTGGGCATTCAATACCCCGTATTTCAGGGAGGCATGGCGTGGATCGCCAATGCAAAGCTCGCTGCTGCGGTTTCCGAAGCCGGAGGTCTGGGTATTATTTCTGCGATGAATACCGACAGTGAATGGCTGCGAACAGAGATCAGAAAAACCAGATCGCTCACGGATAAACCCTTTGGCGTCAACATCATGCTCATGAGTCCTTCCGCTGGGGAGATGGCGCAGGTCCTGATCGAAGAAAGCGTTCCCGTGGTGACGACGGGGGCGGGCAATCCGGCCAAATATATGGAAAATTGGCGAACTGCAGGCATTAAAGTGATTCCGGTGGTGGCGTCTGTGGCCTTTGCCCGGTTGATGGAACGCATCGGCGCATCGGCTGTGATCGCCGAGGGCGGAGAATCCGGCGGCCATGTGGGCGATCTGTCCACGATGGTTCTGGTGCCTCAGGTCTGTGACGCGCTTCGGATCCCTGTGGTAGCCGCCGGCGGTATCGCTGACGGAAGAGCCCTGGCCGCCTGTCTGATGCTGGGTGCTTCCGGTGTGCAGCTGGGCACCCGTTTTCTGATGGCCCGGGAGTGCGACATCCATGAAAATTACAGAAACAAATTGATCAGAGCTTCCGATACGGCCACGATCGTTACAGGCCGGCGGTCGGGCCATCCGATTCGAGCGCTGAAAAGCCCCATGACCCGGCGATATGCCGAATCGGAATATGACAGCAGCGTTGACGATGAAGCGCTCACAGCGCTGCGGGCCGGCGGCCTTCGGAAAGCTGTGACGGAAGGCTCGGAAGCGGAAGGATATTTTATGGCCGGACAGGTGGCCGGCATGCTTAAGAATGAGGAATCGGCCGCGGAGATCGTCCATTCGATCGCCCGGGAAGCCGAGGCCCTGCTGAAAGGGAGTACCCGATGGCTGGAATAGGATTTTTATTCAGCGGACAGGGCGCTCAGTATACCGGTATGGGAAAAGCGCTGTACGAATACAGCCCGGCGGCCAGAGATGTTCTGGACCGCCTGAATGAACAGCGCAGTGATCTGCTGGACCTCTGTTTCAACGGAAGCGCCGAGGACCTGTCGAAAACAGAAAACACACAACCGGCGGTCTATGCGGTGGACCTGGCCGCGGCCGCAGCGGCCAAAGAAGCCGGGATGCAGCCCTCAGCTGCTGCGGGCTTTTCCCTGGGTGAACTGGCAGCCCTTGCCTTTGCGGGATACTATACACCGGAAGAGGGGTTCGGCCTGGTTCAGAAAAGAGCGTCTTTCATGGCTGATGCCGCCGCAAAAAAACCCGGCGCGATGCTTGCGGTACTTCGGATGGAAAATGAAGCCGTGGAAGCCCTCTGTCTGGGAAGAACGCTGTACCCCGTCAACTACAATTGCCCGGGACAGCTTGTGGTAGCCGGTTCACCGGAAGACATCCAGTATCTTCAGGAGAAGATCAAAGAAGCAAAAGGGCGAAGCATTCCGCTTCCCGTCAGCGGCGGATTCCACTCTCCGTTTATGGATGAAGCTGCCGCAAAGATGGAAGCCGAGCTGAAGCAGGTGGTATTTCGGGATCCGTTGATACCGGTCTACGCCAATGACACGGGAAAGATCTATGGGAAGAATGCGGCGGAGCATCTAACGAATCAGATCAATCATCCGGTTCTTTGGGAAGACAGTATCCGTAATATGATCTGCCGGGGGATCGACTGCTTCGTGGAAGCGGGGCCCGGCAAAGCGTTGAGCGGTTTCGTGTCCAGAATCGCACCTGAAGCCCGAGTGATCTCTGTGGATTCTGCAGAAGGTCTGGAAAAATGGAAAGAGGAGCAAGGATATGTTGAAAGGTAAGACAGCCCTGATCACGGGAGGGTCCAGAGGGATCGGCCGAGCCATTGCTTTGGCTCTGGCTGCGGAAGGCGCGGATATCGCTGTGATCTATAACGGCGGAGAAACAGCGGCCCGGGCAGTCTGTGAGGAAGCTGCTCAATGGGGCGGAAAGGCTGTGGCCTATGCCTGCAACGTAGCAGATCCGGATCAGGTGCCTACCGTAGTGGCAGCCATACTGTCCGAATTTGGAGGAGTGGATATCCTGGTCAACAATGCCGGGATCACTCGGGACGGACTGCTGGCTTCCATGTCCGAAGAAGATTTCATTCGCGTGATGGAAGTCAATCTGGGCGGCGCTTTTCATTTCACAAAAAGCCTGTATGGCCACTTCTTGAAAAAGCGGTCCGGAAGGATCATCAACATCTCTTCCGTGTCGGGACTGATGGGCAATCCGGGGCAAGCCAACTATGCTGCGTCCAAGGCGGGACTGATCGGATTTACCAAGTCCGTGGCAAAGGAACTGGCTGGCAGAGGGATCACCTGTAATGCGGTGGCGCCCGGGTTCATCCAGACGGAAATGACCGAAAAGCTGCCCCGTGAAAAACAGGAAGCAATTCGGCAACAGATTCCGCTGAGGCGCTTCGGAACGCCGGAAGATGTAGCTCAAGTGGTGGTATTTCTGGCCGGCGAGACCGGAGGATATATCACCGGAGAAGTCATCCGCGTGGATGGCGGTCTGTACATATAGGAGGACGCATGCGCAAGTGGGAAGACAATAGTTGGTCTATGGGAGATCTGAAGATCCAGCTGCCTGTCGTACAAGGCGGTATGGGTGTGGGCATTTCACTCCACGGATTGGCTTCAGCCGTAGCGGCACAGGGCGGGGTCGGTGTGATCTCCGCAACGGGACTCGACTTTATGAAGCAGGGCCGCACCATCGCCGCAGAGATCCGCGCGGCAAAAGAAAAGACAAGAGGCGTTATCGGAGTGAATATCATGGTCGCGCTGCGGGATTTCGAAAAACTGGTTCGAGAATCCATTGCCGCAGGAGCAGATATCATCTTTGCCGGAGCAGGATTGCCCTTGGAATTGCCGGGACTTCTGCCGGAGCATTGCCGGACGAAGCTGGCGCCCATCGTCTCTTCGGGCAAGGCTGCCAAGCTCATCGCAAAGCGCTGGCAGAGCCGGTACGGCTACACGCCGGATGCGGTGGTCGTGGAAGGGCCGCTGGCCGGAGGGCATCTCGGATTCAAAACCGAAGAACTGACGGATCCGGATTGCACACTGGAGTCGATTTTCAAGGATGTGCAGCGGGAACTGGAGCCTTATGGTCCGATCCCTCTGATCGCCGGCGGCGGCATCTACTACGGCGGCGATATCGCGAAGATCCTGGAACTGGGCGCCAGCGCGGCCCAGCTCGGCAGCCGTTTCGTCACCACGGCAGAATGCGATGCCTCGCCGGAATTCAAGGAAGCCTATATCCGTGCAAAAAAAGAAGATGTGCGACTGATCGAGAGCCCGGTAGGACTTCCGGGAAGGGCCTTTCGGAGCGATTTTCTCCAGGCTGTGGCCCGGGACGAAAAACGGCCGGCATTTTGTGAATTCAACTGTCTTGTGCCGTGCAAAAAGACCCAGGCTCCCTATTGCATCGCCCATGCGCTGATCAACGCCTATCGGGGCAACATGGAGGAAGCCTTCGTTTTTACCGGGGCAAAAGGCTATCTGGCGGAGGAGATCCTGCCGGTATCGGAAGTATTTGATCGGTTGAAAGCCGAGTACGAATCGGGGAGAGAATCATGAAAAGAGTGGTAATAACAGGAATGGGCGCGATCAGCCCCATCGGCAATAACGTGGAGGCCATGTGGGCTTCCATGCTGGAAGGCCGGCACGGCGTCGGAGAGATCACCCATTTTGATGCGACTCCGTTCAAGGTGAAACTGGCCGCGGAAGTGAAGGATTTCGATCCCCAGGCTGTGTTGGGCGGCAATGAATTCAAGCGCTATGACCGGTTCATCCAGTTTGCCCTGGCTGCCGCCGACGAGGCGGTCGCCGACAGCGGGATCCTGGGAACGGTGAGCGAAGAACGACTGGGCGTCTATATCGGCTCGGGTGTAGGCGGGATCGGCACCACATATCAGGAGACCGATAAGCTGCTTCAAAAAGGTCCCCGCTGGATCTCGCCCTTCCTGGTACCCATGATGATCGGCAACATGGCCTCGGGTCTGGCCGCCATCCGATATCAGGCTAAGGGTGTCAATCTTCCGGTGGTGACCGCCTGTGCCACGGCCAGCCATTCCATCGGCGAAGCTTATCGGGCCATCCGGCACGGCTATGCCGATGCGGTGATCGCCGGGGGCAGCGAGGCGGCCATCAATCCCATCAGCGTGGCGGGATTCACAAGCTGCATGGCGCTGACCCAGACCACGGACCCCGACCGGGCATCCAT
>JAQUXD010000010.1 GCA_028692535.1 Eubacteriales bacterium
GAAACGAAGAACGTCATTAACGGGTATACCCGCAAATGATTGGGAGGGAAGCGGTTGGATCGTTCCAGAGATAAATCCAAAATCGTCCGGCATGTCCTCGCGGCATGTCTGTTTATGTCGCTGTGGGAGTTGTCCGGCTCGCTGTGCTACGCGCAAGAAGAAGCTGCGGCCTTGCATCCTTATGCTGAGATTTCCGTTACAGACCCGGCCGGAACGACTTACAACGACAGACAACTTCTGGATGATCGATATACCACAAAATTGCAGCTTCCAAAAGGGACAGAGATCACGATCCGCACCCAGGAGAATATCCACGGGGTGTATCTGATTTGGGACAAGCCGCCTGGCCGCTGGGCACTCCGTGCACAGGAGGGAAGCCGCACATCCATGTATCTGCATGGAAAGAACGGCTGGATCCATGAATATGTGGCGTTGGACGAGCCGTCGTCCGAAGTGGTTTTGGTGATGCCCGATACGGATGTCGCGATTTGTGAAATAGAATTGTACGGCCAGGGGACTCTGCCGGATTCCGTTCAGGTATGGAATCCTCCCTGGGAAGATGCAGATATGCTGCTGCTCCCGACTCACGCTGATGACGAGCACCTGTTTTTCGGCGGAACGATGCCTTATTATGCCGGCGAGCTGGACTACAAGGTTCAAGTCGCCTATCTGACCCACCACTGGGCGGAACCGTACCGGCCCCACGAATTGCTCAACGGTCTTTGGACTGTGGGGATCCGTTCCTATCCCATCATCGGAGAGTTTCCGGACTATTACTCGGACAGTCTTGAGCATGCAAAGACACTCTACGATATGGACCGGATGTATGCCTATCAGGTGGGACTGCTCAGACGGTTTCGGCCGGAGGTCGTGATCGGTCACGACACCGGAGGAGAATACGGCCACGGGGTCCACATGCTGAATGCATGGATCCTTCAGCAGGCTGTCTCGCTGGCGGCAGACGAGACTTATCTGACCGATCAGGTTGCAGAATGGGGAACCTTCGAAGTAAGCAAGGTCTATTTGCACCTTTATCCGGAAAGAGCGGTGTTGATGGATTGGGATATTCCGCTGGCACGGTTTGGGGGAAGCACGGCATTTGAAATGGCAGAGGCGGGCTTTGCTCAGCATCTGTCTCAGCAGAAGTGGTTTTCGGTTCGGACCGAAGGTGTCCACGACTGCAGGGCCTTCGGACTGTACCACACGGCTGTGGGGGATGACAGTCCTGAAGAGACACCGGATTTCTTTCAGAATGTCGAGATATTTTCCGATGATGTGGCGCCGGAGGAAATGATAGACGAAAGTGAAGGGGAAGCTTTGGCGGATGCCGATGAGCCCGCAGATGTTTCCGGGATTTTTTCCCATGTGCCAGACGGCCTGTTGGCTGTGCTCCTAACGGGCGTATTGGTAGTGGTATTTGTGGTGTTTCTGCTTTGGGGCAGGATCAGGAATCGAAAATGAGAAAAACGACTGAGATCATAAAACCTGACACAGATCAGACAGAAACAATATCGATGGAACAACTGATGGTCATTGTTCCTTCTTTGAATCCCGACGACAAGCTGATCCAAGTCGTCGACGGGATGATCGAGGCCGGATTCTCCCATGTTCTTCTGGTGGATGACGGTAGCGACAAAGAACATTGGAAGCCTTTTCTGGACGCCGAGCAGCGTCCGCAGTGCACCGTGCTTCGCCATGAAAAAAATCTGGGCAAGGGGCGCGCTTTAAAAACCGCATTCGATTACATTTGCCGGGAGCGTCCGGATATTCTGGGCGTTGTCACTGTGGATGGAGACAATCAGCACAAACCGCGAGACGCCCGCAGGCTGGCCGTGGAATTGATGAAATGCCCCGAAGCAGTGATCATGGGTGTGCGTAATTTTAAGGAACATCAGGTGCCGCTCCGCAATCGGATGGGAAATACGATCACAAGCCTGATTTTCAGGATGCTGTGCGGCATTGCTCTTTCGGACACTCAGACCGGCCTTCGGGCAATTTCATCGAAGTATCTGCCGCGTTTTCTTGAGGTGGCAGGGGAGCGGTTCGAGTATGAGACCAATATGCTCTTGTACATGAAAACAGCCGGTATCGGTTTTCGTGAAGTGTCCATCGAAACGGTCTACATCGAAAATAATGCAACCTCTCATTTCAATCCGCTGACGGATTCGGCAAAGATCTACGGGCCGATCTTGAGATTTGCCGGAGGTTCGGTGGCTTCCGCCGGAATCGATCTCCTGCTGTTCACCCTTTTGATCTGGGCCTTGCGGGATACGCACAGCCTGAATCGTCAAATCCTCATCGCCACGGTGGGGGCGCGTGCGGTATCTTCGCTTTTCAACTATGCCTTCAACAGAAGGGCGGTTTTTTCCAGCGATGAACCTCGCCGGATCACGATCGTGCGGTATTATTTTCTCTGTATCGTTCAAATGATGGTCTCTTATAAAGGGGTGGCGCTTCTCGTGGGCGTTTCAGGGTTCACAGGCCTGGGGAAAACGGCGGTGAAGCTGGTTGTGGACAGCATTCTATTCGCAATGACTTTTCAGATCCAGCGTGAATGGGTCTTTAAAAAGAAGAAATCTGACAGTTATATTGACAGCGGAGTGCAGCAATGAAGAAATTCAATCCAGGAGATGAAGTGATCAACAGCTATGAGCAGTTGATGGAAACAGAAGAAGTATCGACGGAGCCGCTTCCGGGCGGGCGTGTTCAGAGAAAGGTCAACAAGCAGGGCTCAAAGCCGGTCCGGTTTGTAAAGAGGTTCTTTCTGTATTTGTTCACACTGATTGCTTCTGTTTTGATTTGCTGTGTGGGCATGATCTATATTTTTGCCCAGGGGCCATCCGAATCGGCAAGGAATATCTTTGTAGCCAGCGTCACCCAGACCTCGGCGGCGAAGTTCACGGCACATATGTTCCTTTCTCAGGAGGAAGTGGACCGTATTCTATCTGAAAATACTATAATAGATTCGGGTGAAATCTCTGACGGCGAATTGATCACCATCGGCGGCGGAGATGAGGACTATGATCTGAATGCGCTCACGATCCACGATGTGAGCGGATCCACTTATAAGGGTAAAATGATGATTGTCAATGACCCTTCCAGGGTATATGTGGCGGCAATCCCCGATTTCACCGTTGCCCGTGGCCAGCAGGTCGCTCAAATGGCAGCGCGGGAGAATGCCATCGCAGGTATCAACGGCGGTGGCTTTGAGGACATCGCAGGGCTGGGCAAAGGGGCAAAGGCCCAGGGGATCGTGGTCTCTCAGGGCGTTTGGCGAAATGGCAGCAAGACCGGGACGCACCAGGTGATCGGATTTGACGATCAGAACAGACTGTTGATCGGCACCATGACGGGGACGGAAGCCGTGGAAGCCGGTGTGCGAGACGCAGTGGCCTGGGGTCCGTTGCTGGTCGTAAACGGACAAGCGATGGAGGTAGGCGATTCCGGAGGAGGACTCAATCCCCGAACGGCGATCGGCCAGCGTGCCGACGGCGCGGTCCTGCTGCTGGTGATCGACGGACGCCAGACCAACAGTCTGGGTGCCAGCTATGCCGATCTGATCGAAGTGATGCTGGAATACGGAGCGGTGAATGCTGCCAACCTGGACGGAGGCACCAGCTCCAGCATGGTATATGAAGGCGAAGTGATCACAAATGTGTGCTCTCTGTATGGAGAACGCCCTCTGCCTACATGCTTTCTCGTAAGGAGGGTGGAAGATGATGTCGAGTAAAGGGATATCCGGGCGCATCCGGCGTCCTTATACAATTTTTGTTCTGATATTGCTGCTGATGACACTTGCCGCCTGGCTTTACCTTTGGACCGGGCTGGCTGCCTACGAAGCAGGCATTCCGAAAAATCTCATGGATCATTTAGTGCAGTCCATGGAGAAAGAAGCTCGGGAAGAGGGGACCTGCGTGGATGTCCTTGTAAAGCACGGCAAGGATACTCCCGGTCTTTCGGCACAGGAAAACGGGGTTCATCTGGCGAACTTGATTCGAGACAAAGAAGTAAGTTATCAAAAGATATCCGGTTGGAACGGATCCGGCGACATGGCGTATCACATCCTGGCCGATGGAGAAGAAGCGGCTGTTGTGACGCTGTCGGCGAAGGAACAGGGCGGTATACTGGGTCTTGCGCTGTATCAAGTGGACAGTTTGGTTGGCATGCGTAATCTGACTGTGATGGCTGCGCCCAAGGTGCAGGTTTATGCGGGAGATCTGCTGTTGACCGGCGAGCATTTGACAAATCGGGGTAAAATACCCGAAGATCTGCAGGATCTGGCGGAATATCCGGAAAATAAAGTCGAGATACCGCAATACAGTGTATATTCCTTGGAAGGATTGTTTTGGGTTCCGCCGATCAGGGGCGTTGATGGGAGCCGATCCACCGATGGCATATATGTGGCATCGGACTGCGCTGTGGTCGGACTGCCGCTGGATACGGAGCTTATGGAGGAAGTGGAGGAGCGCGCGGTTACGATCACTCACAAATATTCCCATTACATGAGCGATGACCTGGGTTGGAGCGGCTTCAAAGGCTATCTGGTGGACACGGCCCCCGTGTATGACCGGTTGCGCACCCTGGAGGTGAATTGGTATACGCTGCACGACAGCAACCGGTTCGAAAACATGGAGCTCCTGGACTGGATCATGTACACCGACCATTTGATCTCCCTTCGCATGACCTACGACTACGTCGTGGTGGGACAAGGGAAGGTGACGACCTATGATACGGACCTGACCTATTATCTGGCACTGGAATCCGACGGGAAATGGCGGATCGCCGAAATGATCGTCAACTGAAGTCTCAGTAAACGAAGCCGATTCAATGTTGCAATTACAACAGACAAAACATTGCATTTTATGCTATTGTTTTGTCAACTTAGCATAGGATAAAGGAGGCGACATGAAAAGCAACCCAGCATTCGGCAATATGCAGAAAAAGCACTTCAAAACACTGATCCAATATGTGCCGATCGTCGCAAGGGTTCATGGTGGCACTCATCCTGAATTCCACGAGGTGCGCAGAATATTTGATTCGATCAGCCAAAAAGTGAAAGAGAACAGCCCTGCCATGCCGGATTTGACGCAGGAATTTGCAAAACTGCGGGAAATCACAACGAACTACACGATTCCCATGGATGTTTGCGAAAGCTATGAAGCAGTCTACAGCATGTTGGCGGAATTGGACAGCGCTTATCAAGAGAGCAAATCATGCAGCGATTGATATTGAGCAAAAAAAATCATATCACTCTGCTCAGCGGAATCCTGATTGCGATTGCCTATTTCGGAAAAGTAGGAATCGACAGTCCGGTTCTGTTTCAGTGGGCACTGATCGTTGCATCCGCATTTGGTCTTGCGCCGATCGGAATTCAGGCGTATCAAGCACTAAGAGTCAAGGTGGTCAGTATTGATGTTTTGGTTACGATCGCCGTACTCGGCGCATTTCTGATCAGAGAATTTGAAGAATCAGCAATCGTCACATTTTTGTTTTTATTTGGCGCATATCTTGAACTGCGCACGTTGAACAGAACGCGTTCCGCCATTAAAGAACTGACTGAGATGGCGCCGGACAGCGCATTGAAACGCGCAGAGAACGGGGCGTTTGAGCAAGTCGAAATCGATGCGGTCAGCGTAGGGGACGTCCTGCTCGTAAAAACAGGCGCCAAAGTGCCCGTTGACGGAACAGTCCAGTCAGGAGAGGGCTATATCAACGAAGCAAGCATCACCGGCGAATCGATGCCGGTGGGGAAGACGGCGGATTCTCAAGTGTACGCCGGAACCATTCTGGAAAACGGAACCCTTCAAATCGTAGCAGATCGCGTCGGCGAAGACACGACGTTTGGCCGTATCATCGAAATGGTCGAGGAAGCGCAAGACTCCAAATCAGAGGCCGAGCGATTTATTGACAGGTTCTCGAAGCACTATACTCCCGCAGTTTTGTTGATTGCGCTGGTCGTATGGGCCTTCTCCCGTGATATCGAGCTGGCGATCACAATACTGGTTTTGGGTTGTCCCGGGGCATTGGTGATCGGTGTGCCTGTGTCCAACGTGGCCGGGATCGGGAACGGAGCGCGGCATGGTATTTTGCTGAAAGGCAGTGAAGTGATCCATCATTTCAGTAAAGTCGATACGATCGCGTTTGACAAAACAGGCACGCTCACAATCGGCAATCCCAGAGTTACGGATACGGAGCTTTACACCGAAGACCCCGAAAGCGTATTCAGTTATCTTGCCAGCGTCGAACGTGAATCTGACCATCCCCTGGCGAAAGCCGTGATGGCGTCAGTGAGGGATACGAGTTTCTTTCCGGTAGCCAATACCGACGTAGTGAAGGGCGGCGGGATCGTTGCTCAAGTGAATAGTCATCGCGTCGCGGTGGGCAATGTGGCTTTAATGGAACAAGAGCAAGTCAATCTAAACAAAAAAGCGATGGAAGATATGGCTGCGTTTGAACAAAGCGGCAACACATTGGTTTTGACGGCGGTTGACGGTGAGTTGAAAGTGTTGATGGGCATTCGCGATCAAATCCGGCCTGATATTAAAAAGCACCTTCAGAAGCTTAAATTGTTGGGCGTCAAAAATTTGATCGTACTGTCCGGAGACAATCAAGGCACCGTTGACCGGGTTGCCTACGAAATCGGGTTGACAGAAGCCCACGGACACATGCTTCCGGAAGATAAATCCCACTACATTGCTGCGTTGCAGGCAAAGGGCCAGATCGTTGCGTTCGTAGGGGATGGCGTGAATGACAGTCCTTCTTTGGCACAGGCGGATATCGGGATCGCCATGGGCAGCGGAACGGACGTAGCGATCGAAACGTCGGATGTGGTGCTGATGAATTCTGATTTCAGCCGCCTGCCGCATGCCCTGGGGTTAACAAAGGCAACGGCCAATAACATGCGACAGAACATCATCATTGCGGTTGGCGTTGTCATTTTCCTGCTGGCAAATGTTTTTTTCAGTGAGTGGATGAATATGTCCATAGGCATGCTGGTCCACGAAATCAGTATCCTCGTGGTTATACTCAACGGTATGAGGCTGTTACGGTATAGGCTGAGATCACAATGAGAACGAAAGGAGTTATGAAATGCAAAAAGCGACGATACAATTGGAGACGTTGACTTGTCCCTCCTGCGCGCAAAAAATCGAAGGCGCGGCAAAATCACTGAATGGAGTAGAGAAAGAAAGCGTTCAGGTCTTGTTCAATTCAAGCAAGGTGAAGCTGAACTTCGATGATGCCCAATTGTCTGTGAGCGAAATCGAAAAAGCGATCACCGCACTTGGATATGACGTGAAGAAAGTACAAGTAAAAACCGTATAACGTATAGACTGATGCGAGAAAAAGCCTGTAATCTCAGATTACAGGCTTTTGTTCTGGAGGCGACACCCGGATTTGAACCGGGGAATCAAGGTTTTGCAGACCTGTGCCTTACCACTTGGCTATGTCGCCGCAGAATGCCGGCACTAGGCCGGCATTATTCGGTTGGCTAGGGTAGAAGGATTCGAACCTTCGCATAACGGAATCAGAATCCGTTGCCTTACCGCTTGGCTATACCCCAATATTGAATTCCGCGTATATTATTATATCACTTTGCTCCTGAAATCCAAGAGGGAAATGTGATATTTTCAAATTTGGGGTGGGTAGTGGGAGTCGAACCCACGTATACAGGAGCCACAACCCTGGGTCTTGACCACTTGACGATACCCACCATGCTTGCATAAATTGGCGACCCGGAACGGGCTCGAACCGTCGACCTCCAGCGTGACAGGCTGGCATTCTAACCAACTGAACTACCGGGCCTCATTATGTGGTAGCGGCGAGTGGAGTCGAACCACCGACCTTCCGGGTATGAACCGGACGCTCTAGCCAACTAAGCTACACCGCCACGCTGCATCATGATGCAAACTACGCAAGAAAGATACTAACATTTCAAAGGTCTGCTGTCAATAAGAGAAACAGTTTTTTTAGGAAAAATCAAATGCGTCAGTCGGCAGAGAATGCAGATGTTCGAATCCTTTGAATCCACTCTTCCTCTTTGGTGATTTTGCTGTCGTAGACGATGCGTCCGTTCAGGACGGTCATCCAGGCTTCTCTTCGTGCCTGTGCCTCGACGCGAGGATCCTGGTCAAAAATAGCGAGATCAGCCCATTTCCCAATTTCGATGCTGCCCAAATCCTGACCCAGTCCCAGGCGGTCCGCGCCTCGGATGGTCCGGTCTTCCAGTATTTCCTGCGGAGAACGATCCGAACCGGTGGGATGCTTTCGAGCGTATTCATATATTTCCGCCGAGAGGATAGAAGCTCGCTCTTCGTCCGTAAGAACTTCGTCGTGGGCTACGGCGAATGCAGACTTCTTATAAGATGTTTTCAGGTCTGCCATCAGTTTCAACGCCGTGAGAGCTGCCGGATGGTCCAATGCTTCCATCCGGATATGATATCCTTTGTCGGCGGCCAGTGTGCATAGCTGCCGCAAATAGGGTTCGCTCATGCCGTGGACGGCGTCCTCGATGCCACTGAAACAAATGACAAGCGTCTTGAACTGGATCAGTCCTTTCAGTTCGGCGCAAGCGGTGAACTTCTGAGCCATATGATGCAGCACCAGTCTTTCCGGCAGTGGGGTATTGAGGAGCATCGAACCAAAATAACGTTGCATGAGCAGATCAGCCTGATATGCATCGACCAGCAGTTCCCGGTATATGTCCTCAAAATGACCGAATGAAGGTAAAACAAATTCGGCGGTGACCCCTTTTCGAACCTGTCGAAAGGTGTGCTCGGCCAGGTTTTCAAGGAGCGTGCCGATATCCGATGACAACAGCACGGAAATAACCAGAGCCGGCGTGACGGCAGGCATTTGGAGTTCGTCTGCCACCTGTGTGACGGTTGCCGCTGCAAGATTGTTCAGGATCATATGAAGCCCGTCGGAAGCCACCAGTATGGCAGGCTTTTCCGGGGAAGCATCGTTGAGCGCCTGCCGGATCGCCGGAATATCTTCCTCTTCGATTTCCCCCGGATCATATCCGTAGGCAAGATATCTTTCTTCCTCGGGATGCATACGGATGTAGGCGGGAACGGTCTGAATCAACTCTTGAAGTGTCACCGTTTCCGAAAGAGGAAGATATTGATCTCTGAAGACCGATGGGATGGGATCGCTGTGCAGATCGATCCATCCGGGCGTAAGGAAACGCCCCTCCAGGTCCAGCACTTTTGTCTGTGAAGAGATCAGAGGTTCGATATCCTGAAACGTTCCGACCCCGATAATCCTTCCCGATGCGCATGCCACAGCGTCGGCATGGGGAAAATCCGGGTCCATCGTGATCACATGACCGTTGGTCAGAACCAGATCAGCTGTTATTTTCTTTTTAAATAGTCCGAAACCCATTGTATGCTCCTTCCTGAAATTGTTAATATTATGCGAGCACAAGTCCTGTTTGTCAATGCATAAGTCGATATGATATACTGAAGCAAATCACAGGAGGTGACTTGAATGATACAGAATCAATTTGATGTGGATGCGATCCCCGGTGAAAAATGGTTCCCGAAAGAAAGTCATTTTGAAGACGATATGCCTTTATATTGGGGTGATTGGGGTGTATCATCGGAAGTCGAAAAGCTCAAAGCGGTTTTGATGCGCCGCCCCGGAAAAGAAGTGGATCATTTTGACGCGGCAGCTGTTCGGTTTACCGACGAAGCGCTGGATGTTGAGCTGATGCGAAAGCAGCACGACGATGTTACGGAGATCTACCGGAAGCATGGCGCAAAAGTCTATTACGTGGAAGAACAGCGCGAAGATCGCCCCAATGCAGTTTATTGCCGGGATTTGATGTTTATGACTCCCGAAGGCGCTATCATCACCCGGCCGGGCATGGCGACCCGCAGAGGCGAGGAGCGTTATATCGCTCAGGCTCTTGCAAAGATCGGCGTCCCCATCGTACGGACGATCAACGGCGACGGGATCTTTGAAGGTGCCAATGCCATGTGGGTGGACAGGCGCACCTGTGTTCTGTCTACCGGAATCCGATGCAATCAAAGCGGATATGACCAAGTGGCCGAGGAATTGCGCCGTCAGGGCGTAACCCAGATCATTCCCATGCAGCTGCCTTACAGCAACATACACATTGACGGCCTGCTCAATCCGGCCAGTAACGATGTAGTAATCGGACACGTATCGCAGGTTCCCTACGACGTGCTGGACGCATTGAAGCGCAAGGGATATAAGATTCTCGAAGCTCCTTCGCAGACGGAAGTTCGAGCGTTAGGCTGCAACTTTGTGGCGCTGGAGCCCGGTCATATCCTCATGGCGGAGGGTACGCCCAGAACACAGGAATTGCTGGAAAAGAACGGCATTCGCGTGACGACGATCGACGTTTCCGAAATTCTGAAGGGCAGAGGCTCTCTCCACTGCATTACCGCCTACCTCAAAAGAGGCTGACGCAAAAGCCGGCGGAACGGTTATCACCAGAAAGGAGCATACTGTGGCGTACACTTACGATTATTATAAAAAAAGCGCGGATTACGTGCGGGAGGTCTCCGGAGGGTTTCAACCGGAGCTGGGAATCGTTCTGGGAACCGGACTCGGGGAGTATGACCGAAATGTGCAAGATCCCATAGAAATTCCCTATTCGGATATTCCCAACTTCTTGGTTTCCACTGCGCCGGACCATGCCGGAAAGCTGATATTGGGAACGATTGAAGGGCACAAAGTATGTTGTATGTCCGGCCGCTTCCATTCCTATGAAGGGTATGATTTCGAAGCATTGGCTGCGCCTGTTCGGGTGATGCAGATTCTTGGCATTAAACGGCTGATCCTCACCAATGCCGCCGGCGCTATCAATACAGACTATCAGGCAGGCGATATCATGGTCATCAAGGATCACATTAAATTCATGGGTCTTTCCCCTCTGGCGGGGCCGAACATCCCCGAGTTCGGGCCGAGATTCTTTGACACCGGCAACATGTATGACAGGGATCTGCGAAGAATTGCTCTGGATTGTGCCGATGCGACGACATTGAACATCCACGAAGGAATCTATTTCTTCTTTGCGGGACCACAGTACGAGAGTCCGGCAGAGATCCGAGCGGCCAGGATCTTGGGCGGTGATGCTGCCGGCATGTCCACCGTGACCGAAGCGCTCACTGCCGCACACAGCAAGATACCGGTTTTGGGACTGTCGGTTATGACCAACATGGCTGCAGGCGTGCTGGACCAGCCTTTGACCAGCGAAGAGGTCACCGAAACATCGTTGCGCGTGGCAGGCGAATTCGAAAAGTATTTTACGGAAATACTCAGGAGGATCCCGTGCGAAAACTGCTGAAAAACTGTGATATCCTGCTTGGGGCGCCGGAAGACGGACGGGTGGTCCGGGGCGGATATCTGGGCATCGACGGATCCGTGATCGATTATATCGGGACGGATCTGCCGGCAGAGGCCTACGACGAAACGAAGGATATGAAGGGCTGTCTGCTGATTCCGGGCCTTATCAACTGTCACTGCCATGCGCCCATGGTCTTGCTGCGGGGCGTGGGCAGCGACCTTCCTCTTCAGGAATGGCTTTTCGATCAAATCATGCCCATCGAGGCAAACCTGAACCGGGAAGATGTCATTGCCGGGACACAACTGGCTGTGATGGAAATGCTTGCCGGGGGCACCACATCTTTTACAGACATGTATTATTTCCCGGAAATGACTGCGCAAGTTGTTTCGGAGTGTGGGATCAAAGCCAATCTTTGTATGCCTCTGACTTGTCAGGATCCGGAAATGAAAGGCGAGGATTGTCAGCGCATCGCCGACGCCCTTGCATTTTTCAAGGCGTTCCACGGAACTGCCGAAGGCAGACTCCTTATTGATTTCGGCATCCATTCCGAATATCTGACGACGCCCCGTTCCGTCGCTTATTTTTCATCACTCTGCAGGGAAGAAGGCGGAAGGATCCATCTGCATCTGTCCGAAACGCTGCGGGAGCACACGGAATGCAAGGAACGATACGGAAAGACGCCGACAGAGTGGTTCCGTGATCTGGGCACGCTGGATTCTCCTGTTTTGGCCGCTCACTGTGTGTATTGCGAGGACTCAGACCTCGAGATCCTTGCCGAAAAAGGGACCAGTTTGATCCACAATCCTTCCAGCAATATGAAACTGGGGAGCGGCTTCGCACCCATCGTCAAAGCGTTGAAAAAGGGCGTTAACGTCGTCCTTGGCACCGATGGGGCGGCAAGCAACAACAATCTGAACATGCTGGAGGAAATGCATCTGGCCTCTGTGATACACAATGGCTTTCATCGGGATGCCACGATCGTTCCCCCCGGAGAAGTGATGCGTATGGTCACCACCGCCGGCGCTCATGCCCAGGGACGGAGCGATACAGGGGCCCTGGCGGTAGGCAAAAAGGCCGATATTGCGGCCATTTCATTTGATGCGCCTCACATGTTCCCCGCTCTGGAGGTACTGCCGATGCTCACGTATGCAGTCCAGGCCGGCGATGTAAAAATGACAATGGTTAACGGTAATATATTATACGATAACGGCATATATTTGACTTTGGACGCAGAACAGGTGATGCGCCGTGCCAAAAATTCCGTCCGGCGCCTGCTGGGTTAACATTTTCGAACAAAAAAAGCAGCCAACGGAGCTGCTTTTTTTATGCTATGAACAGGGTCCGAACTTCTATTCTTTCGGATACAGTCGAACGAAGCTGTCGTAGTGGTTTTCGGTATAAAAGATGAGGCCGTCATTGGAATAGACCAGCCGTTTGGCGCCCCGGTATTCCCGGTCCAGCGTATCGACGTCACATTCCCGGTAGATTCGTCCATCGGATTGCGGCAGTAAGTCTTCGTAGTTTCCGAAGATATCGCCGCCGATAGCGCGACCGGGAAAATCGACGTCCGGCGATCCGCCGGTCCAGCCTAAGGCTTCCGCTTCGTCCTTTGTCAGATAATTGGAGGGCAATTCCCCGTACAAATGTAAATATAGTGATACATCTTCCGCTGAGTTGTACCATCCGTTCTCGTCAAGTTGCTGCTCCGTCAAGCCCTCCGGAGCAGTCTGCTGTACGCCGATCCAGAGGACCAGCACTGCCAGCAGGAGCAGCGCGATCATTCTTATTGCTTTCATACTATAAAGTATACCATGATGTTTCATTGAAAAGACAAGAGATTCCATTTATAATGATTTTCAATGGAGGAAAATGGAATGACGGATCATCAAGAAAGACCGGATCACGGACTGGCATTTATGCTGCAGTACGAAAACATTGCATGGTATGAAGGCGGTGCAGTTCGCATCCTTGACCGCAGGATCTATCCCGAAAAGGTGGCGTTCGTGACCTGCCGGAGCCACACGGAAGTCGCCCGGGCCATCACTGACATGGTCACACAGAGCGCGGGACCCTTCAGCGCAGCTGCCATGGGTCTGGCGCTGGCTGCCCGGGAATGCCGTGAGAGGAGCGCTCAGGATCAGCTGCGTTACTTGGCCGATGCGGCGGAGAAAATGGTGAATGCCCGGCCTACTACGCGATTGCGGATGAAGCAGGTCGCAGATCGATGCCTTGCTGCCGGGAAAATTGCGCTGGATCGGGGCGAGCAGGTCGATGAAGCCATCCGGTTGGAAGCACTGGCCATCAACGACAGGAGATATCGCAGAGTCGCGCGAATCGGAGCCTATCTCGCAGACATGTTCCCCGATCGCGGAACGATCATGACACAATGTTTCGGCGAGACTATCGTGGGTATGATGCTTCGGGAAAGCAAATTGCGCGGAAAGACATTGAGGGTATTCTGCCCGGAGACGCGCCCGTACTTTCAGGGCGCCAGATTGACCGCCACCGTGGTAAGAGATATGGGCTTCGACGTGACGGTGATCACAGATAATATGCCGGCCTTTGTGATGAAAAACGAAAAGATCGACGTCTTTACTTCTGCAGCAGATGCGATCTGTGTGGACGGTCACGTCGTCAACAAGATCGGCACCTACCAGATTGCCATCGCCGCCCATTATCACGGCGTTCCATATTTCGTCACCGGTGCACCGGATGTAGGACATCCCACAGTGGACACCATCCATATCGAGATGCGGGATCCTGAATTCGTTCTGCAGGCCATGGGCGTGCGCACAGCGGCAGAAGGCGTTAAGGGATATTATCCCAGCTTTGACATCACACCGCCCCATCTGGTCAGCGGCGTGGTGACGGACTTGGGTGTCTTTGCGCCTTTGGATCTGGCGCGCTATTTTGAAAAAGGCGGCGATGCTTCCAAAGAATTGGTCGTATAAGGAGGGCCGAATGAGATTCTATACTGTAAAAATCGGAACGGAAGAAAAGCCGGCAGTGGGATACGCCGAACATGAGAAGATCTATTTGGCAGAAGAATGGGGTTTTTCTTTTCAAGATATGACCGACTTGATCCGTCGCATATCCAAAGCAGAGATGGACGCGTTGCGAAAGCCTCCCGCAAACGCTTGCGGACTGGATCTGGATCAAACGGAAATACTGGCGCCGATTCCCCGTCCGCTTCAGGATGTGATCTGCTTAGGGGTAAACTATGCGGATCACGCAAAAGAATCTAAAAATTTCGACCATCAAGGGCCTTCGGAAGAAAAGACGTATGCTGTGTTCTTTTCTAAGCGTGTCAGCGAAGCTGTGGGTCCGTTTGGATCGGTGCCGTTATATTCCGGATTGGTGGACAGCCTGGATTACGAAGTGGAGCTGTGCGTGGTCATCGGAAGGGATGCGAAGGGCGTATCCCGGGAAAAGGCCTTGGACTATGTGTTCGGATATACGATCCTGAACGACATCAGCGCAAGAAACATCCAGATGCGGCATCATCAGTGGTATTTCGGAAAGAGTTTCGACGGTTTTACGCCCTTGGGTCCTTGCATCGTATCCACAGACGAGATCGCAGACCCAGGCTGTCTGGATCTGGAATGCCGGGTCAACGGGGAATTGCGTCAGAGCAGCAATACCCGAATGCTGATCACCACTATACCGCAGATCATCGAAGAACTATCTTCCGGCATGACGCTCAAGGCGGGCACACTGATCGCCACGGGCACACCTGCCGGCGTGGCGTTCAGCTATGACCCGCCTAAATATCTTCGAGAAGGAGATATGATCGAATGCCGCATTGAACGCATCGGAACACTGATCAATCGCGTTGGGGCGTAGAAAGGGATTTCAGACCTTAAAGCGATCAATCCGGGCAATAACGGAAGCGAACAGTTTGGTGCGATCATACAGGGTGTGAAGCAGCGCAAATTCCTTCCGGTCGTGAGAGAAATCTCCTACGATGCCGCAGGAGCACAGAACCGGGATTTCCGCGATGGCCATGTTTCCCGAATCCGCGGCGCCGCCTCTGTAACACTTTCCATAGGCCGGATGCTCCAATTCCGCGGCTATTCCGTTCACGAATTCGTGGAGCTTCCGGATCTTGTCATTTTCCGTGTATCCCTCGTATTTTGCGGCGTAATGCGCATAATTCGTCCGGGTGCCTGGAATCCATGCTGTTTTGCATATCTCATCAACAGAGCGATAGATCCGCTCTTTTTCTTCCACGGAAGAGACCCGGGCGTCCAGGGTCACTTCGCAGGACGCGGGTATGGCGCTGGGGTGATCTCCGCCCCGGATGACAGTAGTAGCCACAGTAGTGCCTTTCTCCACATTCGTCAGTTTCACGATCTCCTGCGCTTTGCGCATGGCTTCTTCCACGGCATTTTTTGAGGTAATGAAATCGTTTCCCGCGTGACCGCCCTGACCTTCGACGGTCAGATGGAAAATGTGGCAGGACTTTCTGGCCACGGTAAAAACGCCGTCCACGCCTGTTTCCATATTGAAAGCGGCCAGTGCATTTTGGCTTTCCCTGGTATAGAGCAGGTTGGTATCCGTGCCGATGTGATCGCCTTCTTCGTCTCCGGCAAAAAGGATCTTGATCGGTGTGCTGTCATAGCCGATAGCATTCAAGGCTTTTACAACATACAGAGCTTCGATGATTCCGCCTTTCATATCGTTGACGCCTGCTCCGTAGACCACGTCTCCTTCGACACGCCAGAGATCATCGCCGAAGCTTCCCTGCCGATGCACCGTGTCTACATGGCCGGAAAGAATGACGGGGGGCGCCTGGCGATCCATGCCCATGGTGCCGATGAGTAGTCCGGCCCGGTCCTTGGTAGTGCCTTCGATGTGGCACACGAACCCTTCGCTCTCGAACTCTTTTTGGACCCACGCCATGGCTTTGAGTACATTGTCTTTTTCCTCGAAATGACTCTCCAGTCGCACCAGTTGTTCAAATTTATTCAACATTTCCTGTTTGTGTGTTTCCACAAATGCATCAATTTCCCGAAATAACATAAAAAACCTCCAACCGATGAGCATGATATAAGTGATGTGTGTGACAACAGTATAGCATAATGACGGAAAAGAGAGAAAAGGCAAAAAAGGTTTGAATGATGTGAGACTTTCAAGTATAATAAGGACCGAATGTGAGAATCCGGGCACAGGCCGGATCGACCATTTTATTGATGTCTGCACCGGGTGCAAATGGAGGGAAGCAATATGGGAACATCCGCATCGGCAAAAGGAAGGATCGAATCCATTCTGGATGTCGGAAGCTTTATGGAAATGGGTGAGAATATCCTAGCGAGAAACACCGATTTTACCCAAGGAGGACAACGGGAATATTCGGACGGCGTAATCACCGGCTACGGCACGGTTGATGGCCGTCCTATTTATATTTACAGCCAGGATCCCCAAGTACTGGGAGGCTCTCTGTCGGAGATGCACGCCGAAAAAATCCTTCGACTTTACGAAATGGCGCTCAGAACAGGCGCGCCGATGATCGGATTGTTGGATAGTGTCGGTCTTCGTATCCGGGAAGGGGCGGATGCATTAAACGCATACGGGAAGCTGTATCGGGCGCAAACGAAAGCCAAAGGCCGCATTCCGCAGATTGCCGGAGTGTTCAGTAATTGCGGCGGAGGAAGCGTATTCATGTCTGCGCTTTGCGATTTCGTTTTTACAGAGAAACAGGCCAGTCTTTTTGTGAATCCCCCGGCTGCCAGGTCGACGGATGCAAGGAGATGCGATATCATAGCAGAACTGACCGATCAACCGGCCGGACGCCGCTTATCCGACGGAAGCGGAAACGAAGATGAAATCCTGAAAAAGATTCGGCAACTGATTGCCTACCTGCCGTTGACGAACGAGGATCTTGTGCCGGAGGAAGCGCCCAACGACGATCTGAACCGGCCTGCCCCAGCGCTGCAAGGCGAAGCGGCGGATCCTTCCTTTGTGGTCGCCGAAATCGCAGATCAAGGTTCGGTGATGGAACTGAGCCGTGAAAGTTGCAGCGAGGTCATGATTTGTTTTGCCAGATTCAACGGGAAAACAGTCGGTGTGGTCGGAAATGCAGGCGAGAGGTACCTGACCGCGGAGGCCTGCGAAACCATGGCGGATTTCGTTGACTTCTGCAGTGCGTTCGGTATTCCGGTCCTGACGCTGACGGATACCAAGGGGTTTTCGACTGACAGTTGCCAAGAGGTTCAAATGCCCATGGCCGCGGCGTACCTGCTGAGCGTATGGGCTTCTGCAGAGGTGCCTCGCGTCAATGTCATCACGGGGAGGGCCTTCGGCAATGCCTACACCGTCATGAACAGCAAAGGGCTTGGCGCGGACTTTGTGTTTGCTTGGAATACAGCGCAGATCCAGGTGATGCCGGCAGAGGACGCTGTTCGGATCCTTTACGACAAAGAACTGTCCCAGGCGGAAGACAAGCAGTCCTTTCTCGCGGAAAAGACTGCCGATTATGAGGATAAGGCCGGTATGAGCGCCTTTGTATCCAGAGGCTATGTGGATAAGATCATTGCCCCGGCAGATACGAGAAAATACGTGATCGGGGCGCTGGAAATGCTTTCTGACAAAAGAGATTACTAAAGGAGACCGAAGGATGACACTGTCGGAAATTTTCACCAAAGCGATCATGAACACGATACTTGGGATGGGTGTGGTATTTTCCGTTCTGATTTTTATTTCGTTCATCATATCGTTGTTCAAATATCTTCCCGGTCTTCTGGAAGGCCGAAAAACAAAGAAACATCCGGCAGCTGCCGATGATTCCGCATCGATCCGGCCGGCCGATGCTACAGACCGGAAGGTCTCCGAAGACACGTCGGAGGGGGACCCGGTAATGGTTGCGGTGATCACCGCGGCGGTCCATGCATTGATGCGCGAGGAAACCGTTACAACGGACGCATATGTAGTACGATCGATCCGGCGCATCTGATCCGCCGGACCGGCAATGATATCAATACTTTTGTTAAAGGAGATAACAATGGAAACATATTCAGTAACAGTCAACGGCGTCACTTATGAAGTGCAGGTAGAAAAGAAAAGCAGTACCGGCGTTTCTGTGCCAGCACCCGGCGCAATTGCTCCCTCGGCTCTGCAAGAGGTAAAAAAACCGGCGCCGACATCGGTCGAAGGAGAAAAGATCACTGCCGGAGCCGCCGGCAAGGTCTGGAAGATCGTGGTTGCAGAAGGACAGGAGGTCAAGTCCGGTGATACGATCGTAATCTTGGAAGCCATGAAAATGGAAATCCCCGTGGTCGCTCCCAAAAGCGGCGTGATCGGTCAGATCGTCATCTCCGAAGGAAGTTCCGTGGAAGCCGGGGATCTTCTGGCAACCATCAACTGACGGAAGATGCTATCGGCTTGCACCGTATAACGGAGGACAACTGTGAGTTATATCAGTGAAACACTGGGCAATTTACTGCAACAGACCGCTTTTCTTAACCTGAGCGTGGGAAATCTGGCGATGATCGCCGTAGCCTGCGGGTTTTTATATCTGGCCATTGCTAAAGGATATGAACCGCTGCTGTTGGTACCCATAGCGTTTGGAATGCTTTTAGTAAACATTTATCCGCCAATCATGGATGAGGGAGGTTTGCTTCATTACTTCTATCTTTTGGACGAATGGGCCATCCTGCCGTCTCTGATCTTTATGGGTGTTGGGGCGTTGACGGACTTCGGCCCGCTTATCGCAAACCCTAAAAGCTTTCTTCTGGGAGCCGCCGCCCAATTCGGGATCTATGCGGCTTATATCGGCGCCATGCTTTTGGGCTTCGATGATAAAGCCGCCGCGGCCATTTCCATCATCGGCGGCGCAGACGGTCCTACATCGATTTTTCTGGCCAGCAAGCTGGGTCAGGTCGCATTGATGGGACCCATCGCCGTGGCGGCATACTCGTACATGGCGCTGGTGCCGATCATTCAACCGCCCATTATGAAAGCCCTTACCACGAAGGAAGAACGAATGATAAAAATGGACCAGCTCCGCCATGTGAGCAAGGTGGAACGGATCTGCTTCCCCATTGTGGTTACGATCGTGGTGTGCTCCATTCTGCCTTCCACCGCACCGCTGGTAGGGATGTTGATGCTGGGAAATTTGTTCCGGGAAAGCGGTGTCGTACGCCAATTGACAGAAACCGCATCCAATGCACTAATGTATATTGTAGTAATCCTGTTGGGAACTTCTGTGGGCGCCACCACTTCCGCAGAAGCATTCCTGAACTGGTCCACGATCAAGATCGTTGTTTTGGGCCTGGTCGCCTTTTCCTTCGGAACCGCATCCGGGGTTATATTCGGTAAAATCATGTGCAAGCTCAGCGGCGGCAAGGTGAATCCCCTCATCGGGTCGGCCGGTGTTTCGGCAGTTCCCATGGCGGCCAGAGTATCGCAGAAAGTCGGTGCCGAAGCGGATCCCACCAACTTTTTACTTATGCACGCGATGGGTCCCAACGTAGCAGGCGTCATTGGAACCGCTGTTGCCGCCGGCACGTTTATGGCTATATTCGGCGTTCGTTAGTTTAAGAGGAGAATACAATGAATCAAGTTGAGAAGAAACCGGTAAAAATTACCGAAACGATACTTCGGGATGCCCATCAATCGCTGATCGCCACGCGTATGAGCACCGAGGAAATGCTTCCGATCATGGAAAAAATGGATCAGGTGGGGTACTACTCCGTGGAGTGCTGGGGGGGCGCGACCTTCGATGCGTCTTTGCGCTTTCTGAAAGAGGATCCCTGGGATCGGTTGCGGATGCTGAAAAAAGGATTTAAAAATACCAAACTGCAGATGCTGCTCCGGGGTCAGAATATCCTCGGTTATCGCCATTACGCCGACGATGTGGTGGAATATTTTGTACAGAGATCCATCGCCAACGGCATCGATATCATGCGGATCTTCGACGCGTTCAATGACCTGCGAAATTTAGAGACCGCAGTTCGCGCAACGAAAAAAGAAGGCGCCCATGCGCAGATCGCCTTGTCCTATACTCTGGGCGACGCATATACGCTGGATTATTGGAAAAAATTGGTGCGCCGCATCGGCGACATGGGAGCGGACTCCATCTGTATCAAGGATATGGCCGGTTTGCTGCTTCCTTATGCAGCCGAGGAGATGGTCTTGGCATTGAAAGAAGCTTCGAATATTCCTATTGATATCCACAGCCACTGCACCAGCGGCGTAGCGCCTATTTCATACCTGAAGGCCATTGAAGCCGGATGTGATATCATTGACACCGCCATGTCGCCGTTTGCCATGGGTACCAGCCAGCCGGCTACGGAGATCATGGTTGAAACACTTAAGGGAACGCCTTACGATACCGGTCTGGATCAAATACTGCTGGCCGAGATCGCGGATTATTTCAGGCCTTTCCAGGAGAATGCCCTGAAAACCGGCCTCTTGAACCCTAAAATGATGGGCGTTGATATCAAAACACTGTTATATCAGGTCCCGGGCGGCATGCTTTCCAACCTGGTTTCCCAACTGGCCGAGCAAAATGCTTCGGACAGATACTACGAGGTGCTGGCAGAAATCCCAAGAGTGCGCCAAGAGTTGGGCGAGCCGCCCCTTGTAACGCCGTCCTCTCAAATCGTCGGCACCCAGGCGCTGTTCAACGTGCTGACCGGAGAGCGTTATAAAATCGTGACAAAGGAGACCAAAGCTGTGCTCATGGGCGAATACGGCCAGACGGTAAAACCTTTTGATGCTGAAATACAGAAGAAGGTCATCGGCGATGCAGTTCCAAAAACCCACAGGCCGGCGGATGATCTGGCGCCGGAGATGGAGAAGCTTGAAAAAGAGATGGCCGAATGGAAGCAGCAGGACGAAGATGTATTGTCCTACGCGCTGTTCCCTCAAGTTGCTCTGGATTATTTTAAATACCGTAAAGCACAGCAGGATGGCATTGATCTTTCCATGGCAGATATGGAGAACGGAGCCTATCCTGTATAAAGTGAACCGGTTCCCGCACATGCAGGAACATCGCCTGTAAGAAGGAGGTCATGATCATGAAAAAAGAAATCATTCCAACCACGAAGGCGCCGGTCCCTGTCGGTCCTTATTCCAATGTCGTCAAGTACGGTAATATGTTGTTTATTTCGGGGATGGCATCCGAAGACGCAAAGACCGGAGAGATCCTGCACGGATCGGTGACCGAGCAGACAGAGAACATCATGAAGAACATCAAAGCGATTCTGGAGGACGTGGGCAGCAGTATGGGCATGGTGCTCAAGTGCAGTATTCATATGACGCGGCCGGAGTATTTTTCTGAAATGAATCAAGTCTATGCTTCCTACTTCAACGAAGCGGACGGCTATCCTGCCAGAGTGACGACGTTTGGTTCGGAAATATACGACGGACTGGATGTGGAGATCGATGTGATCGCCGGCATTGAGGCGTGATTGAAGAAAAAACCCGGGAATTCCCGGGTTTTTTTATTGTACTTATTTTGCTGCGTTCAGTTCTTCGTCGATGGCTTTGGCTGCACATTTGCCTGCGCCCATGGCCAGAATAACTGTTGCGGCCCCGGTCACGGCGTCTCCGCCGGCATAAATGTGATCTCTGCTGGTTTTGCCGGAAGGATCTTCGGCAATGATCCCGCCCCATTTTTGGGTCTCCAGCCCTTTCGTCGTTGATTTGATCAGCGGATTCGGAGACGTTCCGATGGCCATGATTACCGTATCCAGAGGAATGGTCCATTCAGAGCCTTCGACGGGGACCGGCCGTCTTCTTCCCGAATCGTCAGGCTCGCCAAGCTTCATTTCCAGACACTCGATTCCGGTTACACAGAGCTGTTCGTCACCCAGGATCCGGACCGGGTTGTTCAGAAGCTTGAAAATGATGCCTTCTTCTTTGGCGTGTTCCACTTCTTCCGCTCTTGCGGGAAGCTCTTCTTCCGACCGCCGGTAGATAATATAGACTTCTTCAGCGCCCAAACGCTTGGCACAGCGCGCTGCGTCCATGGCCACGTTTCCACCGCCTACGACAGCGACTTTGCTGCTCTTTTTGATCGGTGTGGCAGTATCCGGACGGTAGGCCTTCATCAGATTGACACGGGTCAGATATTCGTTGGCCGAGTAAACGCCCTTGAGATTTTCTCCCGGGATATGCATGAAAGTGGGAAGTCCGGCGCCCGAGCCTATGAACACTGCTTCAAATCCCTGTTCATCCAGAAGTTCGTCCACGCTCACTGATTTTCCGATGACCATATTGGTTCGAATGGTGACGCCCAGTTCCTTCAGCACATCGATCTCTTTCTGAACGATGGATTTGGGAAGTCTGAATTCCGGGATGCCATACACCAATACGCCGCCCGGGGTGTGCAATGCTTCGAAGATGGTGACATCATAACCCTTTTTTGCCAGATCGCCGGCGCAGGTGAGTCCTGCGGGACCCGAGCCGATCACAGCCACTTTGCGGCCGTTGGATTCCGGCTTCACGGGTTTTTCCTTTATTGTTTCGATATGGCGGTCAGCCACAAAACGTTCCAGACGACCGATACCTACCGGCTCTCCCTTGATTCCCCGGACGCAGACCAACTCACATTGGGATTCCTGGGGACAGACTCTGCCGCATACCGCAGGCAGAGAACTGTCTTTGGCAATGATCTGATAAGCCTCTTCAAATTCTCCTTGGGCCGTTTTCATGATAAACGCAGGGATATTGATCTCCACAGGACATCCGGCAATACACGGACTGTGCTTGCAGTTGAGACAACGGGTTGCTTCGTCCAGTGCCATCGCTTCCGTATATCCCAGCGCAACCTCCTGGAAGTTGCAGTTTCTCACATGGGGATCCTGGGCCGGCATTTCATTTTTTTTCAAACTCATATTGGCCATTTTATTTCACCTCCATCTTGTAAAGATTGCAGACATCCTCGTGGCATTTCTGCTCGAAATCCCGATACATCGTGCCTCTTTGCATCGCTTCGTCAAAATCCACCTTATGGCCGTCGAAATCGGGGCCATCCACGCAGGCAAACTTTGTTTCCCCGCCTACCGTAAGGCGGCAGCAGCCGCACATGCCTGTTCCGTCGATCATGATGGAGTTCATGCTCACAACGGTCTTTATATCATATTTCTTTGTCAGCAGGCTGACGAATTTCATCATGATGACCGGTCCGATGGCGATCACTTCGTCGTATAACTCGCCTGCGTCCAGCAGTTCCTTCAACGCGTCGGTCACCAGACCTTTTTCCCCGTAACTTCCGTCGTCTGTGACCATGACCATCCGGTCGCTGACTGCCTTGAATTCATCTTCCAGGATGACCAAATCCTTTGTTTTGAATCCTACGATGGAGTGTACGACAGTGCCTTGAGCGTGGAGTTTTTTTGCGATAGGGTAGGCGATGGCTGACCCAACACCTCCACCGACCACGGCGACTTTCTTAAGACCCTCCACATGAGACGGTACGCCCAAAGGACCTACCAGGTCCTGCAGAGATTCGCCCTCTTGCTTGTGGTTCAGTGCTTCGGTCGTTGCTCCGACGATTTGGAATATGATCGTAATGGAACCCTTCTGCCGGTCGAAATCGGCGATGGTGAGGGGTATTCTTTCTCCGTTCTCATTTACACGAAGCATCACAAACTGGCCGGGTTCGCCTTTCGCGGCGATCGGGGGCGCATCGATTTCCATGAGCGTAACCGTTGGGTTCAGATTCACCTTCTTTAGTATTTTGTACACAGTATATCCTCCTTGACGATTTATTCCTGATAGAACGCTATCTAACCTTAGATATTCAGGAAATGAATTATAATATTCTATCACAGCAGAAGCGAGATTGGAACCCTTCATTTGAGTAAATAAATGTAAAATATGTAAAATACATCTTGACAAACGTGAATGGCCTTGTTAAAATATGTAAGAAAATGGAAATGGAGGTAGGGATGAAACGAAGTACCGCGGGAGGCATCCTTTTGATGCTGCTGAGCTTTGGCCTGTTGGTCTTTTGGGAAATGCACGGAAGAGATGCTCTGCTCTTATCTCCGGTCCTGGCCGCATCCAGGGACATTGCCGCAGGAGAGTCCATCCTGTCTCAAGATCTCGCTACGATTTATGTATTGCCCCAAAACATTGTCCAGGGCGCGTTGTCTCCCGATGCGGCAGAGCGTTTATCGGGGAGTACCTCGGTGTGCTCGCTGGGTCGGAATCAACAGTTGACCGAGTTGCTGATCAGAACCGAAGAGGACATTTTTCGCGGTGATCAATCGATTTTTCCCATCTCTTCACAATGGATCGGATCCATGAGCTGTGTGATTCGTCCGGGGGATGCCGTACGATTGGTTTCAGCTTCGTCAGAGGAAGATTTAGGCTCACACAGGGTTGCTTATGTTGTGGATCACAACGGAAAAGCGATCAGGGAAGCAATATCCGATAACGGAGATATATTGGATCGTTATGGAGATGCCTCGCCCGCAGCCGGTCTTGAGATCGTTTGCACGCCCCAGGAGTATCAAACGATTCGTAAAAACCAGTCAGAAGCCGGTCCGCGGGATCTGATCGTCTATATTGAGGGGGGCGTATGAGCGGCATTTATACTTTTTTCGGCGTGGATCACAAGTGTGGCACTTCCATGCTTTGCCAGTCGGTCGCCGAGTTGATCGCCAATGAGATGCCCAACTGGAAAATCCTGGTGATTCATACCGAAGGAGCACCCGGAACGGATTACGCCTCAGGTACAAGAGAGTCCATGGAGCGAATTCGTCCGGAGCTTGCCGAAGGACTGATCGATGTTCGGGACATCATGGCAAGGGCGCAATGGCATGACAATTTATACTTGATCTCCGGCGCTGATCCCTTGGAAGGAGATGGCAAATATCATCCCAATGTATCAGATCATCTCCTTCGAAACTTAAAGGGGTTCTTTGACCTGATTTTATGCGACAGCGGAAGTCAGATCGATCACGGATTGGCCCTGGGTTCGCTCTTTGCATCTGACGGCATATTGCTGGTGATGATACAGGCAGAAAGCGCTGTGCGTCGATTTGAGCGTCTCATACCGCTTTATCACAAACTCAACGTAGCAACCTTAGGATGTCTCATCAACCGATATCAGGATAAAAATCCATACACGTTGAGCTATCTTCGGGAACGGTTGGATCAATTTTCGGGTGATTTTTACACGGTCGGAGAATCATCTCTCGGCCTGTTGGCCGAGGCAGAAGGGAAAGCATTGATCCATTACAAGGATAAAGCGTTTGGGAAGGATGTCCGAAGTACCGCCAATCTCATTTTAGAAGACATTGGAGTGGCGCCGATCGGAGAAAGAGTTAAAAATTCATGGAACCTTTTGAAATTCAGGAATATATCAAAAATAGAAAGCTGGAAAACGAAATAGACTCCGAAAAGTCCTGTAATAAACTCGGGTTTCAGGAGTTGTGCGAGCAGATCAAAAATGCGTTTTTTTCCGAATGGGAAACAGAAGAGAATACAAAGTCTATACTGGACATACAAAAGAAAGCCATTATCGGCTATAAGAGTGAGACGTCCTATTTCAAGGACAGAATCGATGCGCTGATTCGACGGATGGATGCTTCAGATACGCCTTATCCGGTGTGGTACAAAGATCTGACGGATGGTGTTTATCAGGAGAATTGGGGCTTGGCCGGAGTCAGTGAATGGTGCACACCAGTATTTGCGCACAGCAGTTCTGCCAAGATCATCGGTGAGCGGATCTATTTCATGGAAGAGGGGGAAATGGTGCTGAAGCCCCAGCAGATCTCCAAAAACAGGAGAGATCAGCTGATACGGGCATTCCTTCTGCTGAATCCCGAGGAGCGGTTGGATAAAGTCTATCATGAGACATATTTGCTGGACGGAACCCGGGTAACGATCTTTGCGGAGCCCATGGCGAAGAAAGGGCAGGATGCTATCGTATTCCGCAGGTATATCGTGCCTATCCTGAGTTTTGAGGAGCAAGCACGACGCAGAACCATTCCCCGGGAGGCAATCCCGTTGTTCCGT
>JAQUXD010000011.1:0-24507 GCA_028692535.1 Eubacteriales bacterium
TCTGCCATTGAAGGAGTATCTCAGCATCATGGAGGAGAATGATTTTGACGGCTATCTAAGCTTGGAAATCAACGATTCCATGTATTGGATGGATCCCCATGACAGCATACAGAAAAGTGTGGATTACTTGCACAATGTTTTAGGTCTATAAATAAAAAAACGCTGCGCATACTTTGCGCAGCGTTTTTTTGTGCTATAGGCTACACTTCTTAAGGAGAACTTCCCATCTCCTGTCGACTTCAGCCTGGAAGGCTGCTACCTGTTCTTCTTTGCCCGGTTGCAGCAGATGGCGGAAACGCCCCTGTAACTTCAGGAAATCTTCGATGGGCAGCTTTTTCTTCGGTTCGTAGGAAAGCGTCCACTTTTCTCCGTTTTCCACTTCGTACATCGGCCAGAAACAGGTGTCGGCCGCGGCTTTGCAGATATCCATGATGTTTTCGGCATCGTAGCGCCAGCCTCTGGGACAGGGCGCCAGGATGTTCAGAAAGCAAGCACCCTTCGTGTAGATCGCTTTTTCGGATTTTTCGATCAGGTCCTTAAAGTTTCCCATCAGCGTCGTCTGAGCCACATAAGGAACTCTGTGCGCGGCGATCACTTCGGTCATATCTTTGCGGTTCTGTTTCTTTCCGTCTGACACCGTGCCATTAGGCGTCGTTGTGGTGTCGGCAAACATCGGTGTTGCGGAAGATCTCTGGATACCGGTGTTCATATACGCTTCGTTGTCATAGCACACGTAGACCATGTCGTGGTTGCGTTCCATAGCGCCGGACAGGGATTGGAATCCGATGTCATAGGTGCCGCCGTCTCCGCCTACCGCGAGAAATTTATACGTCTCGTCGATCTTGCCTCTTTTTTTCAGCGCGTTATACGCTGCTTCCACGCCACCCGCAGTCGCTGCCGCATTCTCAAAGGCATTGTGGATATAGCTGTCGGTCCATGCCGAGTACGGATACGTGAACGTCGATACCTCCATGCATCCGGTGGCATTGGCGATCACCGCTTTGTCTTCGGGTTTGATTGCTTTGAGCACGTTTCTGAGCGCTATGGTGGCTCCGCAGCCAGCACACATCCTGTGGCCGGGCACCAGTCGCTCCGGACGGCTCATTACTTCTTTGAAATTATATGCCATTGTCCGCACCCCCTATTCTCTTACATTTACATAACGGTACGGAAGTTCTTTGCAATCGAAGTTTCCTGCTTCGAGATCCGCATAGATCATTTCCATATCTTCCACAGTGATATCTCTTCCGCCCAGACCGTATACCATGGAAAGCACTTCCGGATATTGTCTGGCGCCAAAGAGCGCTGCTTTTAATTCAGCTGCCATAGGTCCGCCGTTTCCGCTGAAACTCTCGGCACGGTCCATCGCGGCGATGGCTTTGACATTCTTCAGGGCTGCAGCCAGTTCCTCGGCCGGGAACGGACGGAACACTCTGATCTTCAGCACACCGACTTTTTTCCCCTGTGCTCTGAGCTTATCGCAGGCATCCTTTGCCGCACCGGTTGCCGAACCCATCACGACGATGACATAGTCTGCATCTTTTGTTTGATATTCTTCGAAGTAGTTGTAGCCACGTCCGCTGAGGTTTTCATACTCTTTCGCCACATCCATAATGACCTTCTTGGCGTTGAGCATGCCCTGGGCCATGGATCTTCTGGCTTCCATGTAATAGCTTGACACTGCATAGGGACCTACCGCCATTGGATTCTTCGCATTGAGCAAGTAATCTTCCGGCTCGTATTCTCCAACGAAGTTTTTGACTTTTTCGTCTTCGAGCAGAAGAAGGTTTTGTACCGCATGACTGGTAATGAACCCGTCTTGGCACACCATGACCGGAAGCAGTACATCCGGGTGCTCCGCAATACGAAACGCCATGACCATATTGTCGTAGGCTTCCTGATTGTCTTCCGAATAAAGCTGGATCCATCCGCAATCTCTGGCGCCCATGCCGTCGGAATGGTCTGCATTGATGTTGATGGGGCCGGACAGGGCCCGGTTGACCAGGGCTAAGACCACTGGTACTCTGTCGGAGGAGGCGATGTGCAATTCTTCCCACATCAGCGCCAAGCCGGCAGAAGATGTGGCTGTCAATGCTCTGGCGCCCGCGGCAGATGCTCCGATCGTAGCGCTCATCGCACTGTGTTCGCTCTCCACGGCAACAAACTCAGTGTCAATCAGTCCGTCAGCCACATAAGAAGATACGTATTGGGGTATCTCCGTAGAAGGTGTGATCGGAAATGCGGGCATGACATCCGGGTTGATCTGACGAATGGCAGTGGAGACTGCCTCGTTGCCGGATAATCTTTCACGTATGGCCATTTACTTTACCCCCTTTTTCATTTCAATTGCACCAAAGGGGCAAACCTTGGCGCAGATCCCACAGCCTTTGCAGTGGTCATAATCAAAATCGGTACGTTTTCCGTCCACGACGGGAATGGAACTGTCGGGGCATACAGGCACGCACAGCAAGCATTGCTTGCATTGATCGACCAGGAAGATCGGTCTGTCCACACGCCATTCACCGGTATTAAACTGTTCGCTGCCGCCACTGTGAACAATACTGGCACCTATGGTCATATCCTGCCATTTCACATCCAGTCCTTGTTTGCTGATATCTGTCTTCATTATTCCTTCACCTCCTTGAGAGCGATCTTCAACGCCTTCATGTTCCCTTCGATCACTTGGGGTTTTGAGGCGAACTTGTGCTCATAGGACATTTGCATTTCTTCCAAAAACTTCTCTTCGGGCATGATTCCGCTTACCTTGATCACGGCAGCCAGCATGGGAGAGTTCGGGAAATACATTCCCAGAGCTTCCATGGAAACCTTGCGCGCGTCGATGGTACAAACTCTGCCCTGATATCCCTTCAACAGCGGTATGATTTCTTCCTTATCCTTCGCTGTATTAATGATTACCGCACCTTCTTCTGAAAGTCCGGCAGTGACATCGATGTCCTCCAGCAGTGTTTCGTCTACGACGACGACGTAATCCGGCGCGTAGATGTTTGAGTGGACTCGAATGGGCTTGTCGCTGACCCGATTGTATGCCGTTATCGGCGCACCCATACGTTCCGGACCGTACTCGGGAAACCCCTGTACTTCCGCACCCGTGCTGAATGCAACGTCGGCTAACAGAAGAGCGGCTGTCTTGGCGCCTTGGCCGCCGCGACCGTGCCATCTGATTTCGGTTAAACCTTTCATTATTATTACCTCCGGTTTAAAAGTGTTGGTGGTTGAGTGTTTCAGTCAATTCACATTAACACTCATAATAGTATATCATAATGGTCCAAGCTGTGCCATCGATAAATCTCCCATAAAGAAATTTGAAGGGAAACTAATCTCGAATTTCAGATAAGTTGGGGGATTCTTTGCGAAGAACATTCAAAAATGCCTTAGTGTTTGCGTCAAAAGCTGCCACAGGCTGATCCTCATGACCCTTTACTTTTGTGCTCCAAATTTGTTCTCTGCAGGCCTGCATCACTTCTTCGTCACAGCAGCCCCTTCCCCATTCCTTCAGGACCAGATTTTTAAATGCAGCCGCGCTATTTTTTGCCAGTGTGAAATAAGCTTCCGGCGACAGATCAGATATCTTGCCGTAATGAGAAACATAAAGGGTCTCCGCGCCCAATGCCTTGCACTTCTCGATGGAATCCATCGTCTGACCGTATCCGGTAAGGATCGACACGTCTACCCATGTGGGGTCCACGTAGACTCCGGTGCTTTCGGAAAGGAGAAGGATCTTGTCCTCCGGTTCATAAAAAGTGAGGCTGCACGTCGTATGACCGGGTGTCTCGTAGACCCTGAGACGTCGGGATCCCAGATCGATTTCGTCTCCTTCTCCGATGATCTCGTCCACACAGAGCGCATTTTCGTCAAAGGCGTCCAGTTCCGCATCCTCACCGATATAGGTCTTGGCTGCTTCCAGCCCCAGTTGCCGCATCACTTTTCTCGCCCCGGGGCGCTGCAGCACATAGGCCGCGTAGGCAGAGCCGTAGACCTTGATTCCGGGAAAAGCTTTCCGAATCGCCGGAATGCCGCCCACGTGATCGTAGTGCGTATGGGTAAGCAGCACAAAATCGGGATGTCTCCCTTCCAGCGCTTCCCGGATCACCGCAACGGTCTGTTCTGCACAGTGAAACATTCCCGTATCCAGGACCGCTGCTTTTTCTTCGGTTTGAAGCAGATATAAGTCACACCCTCTGCTCGGAACGAGCCTTTTGACCTTCAACATACATAGCTCCTTGCTGTTTTATGAAAACTCGGAAGCCGTCGGACTTCCGAGTTTTCAAATGTATTCTGACTCTAATTCGTTATTTGGTCGCGATATCCAGAGCCTGCAGCACATCCCAGATAATATCGTCGGGATCTTCCAGACCTACGGAAAGACGGACCAGGCACTTGGAAAAGCCGGCGGCTTCCATTTCTGCGTCACTGTATGTGGAATGGGTCATGGAGCCGGGATGCTGGATCAAGGTTTCGGCATCGCCCAGGCTTACAGCCAGTGTGCAAAGCTGAACATTGTTCATCATTTTCTCGGCGATTTCCGGTGTTTCTGTATCAAATGCGATCATACCGCCGAAGTTCTTCAGCTGCTTCTTAATGACGTCTGCATCCACATGGCTTGCCAAACCGGGATAATAAATGTTTTTGATTCTGGAGTCTTTTTCCAGAGCCTGTGCGATCTTCAGCGCGTTCTCGCAATGCTTCTGCATCCGGATCGTAAGTGTTTTGAGTCCTCTGTTGACCAGGAAAGCTTCCTGGGAGCCCAACACGGAACCGGTCAGGTCCTTAAGACCTACCCCTTTGATTGTAGCCATATATTTGTTTGAAGATGCTGCGAATCCTGCGATCACGTCGCCATGGCCATTCAGGTATTTCGTAGCGCTGTGTACGACGATATCCGCGCCAAGATTCAGCGGTTTGCATATCAATCCGGTGGCAAATGTGTTGTCTACCACAACGATACAATCCTTGTTGGCATCGTGAGCCAATTTTGCAGCTGCTTCGATATCGACTACCTTCATGGTCGGATTAGCGATGGTTTCAAAATAGATCATATCTGTCTTTTTTTCCAGAGCTTTCTTGACTGCGGCAAGATCTCTGAAATCAACAAATTCCACGTCGATCCCGAACTGGGAAAGCTTGTGGCTGAAGAGCGCGAACGTACAGCCGTAGAGAGCTTTGTCGGCAACCATTCTGTCGCCGGCCTTGAGGAAAGTGGTCGTCGAGGATGAAATCGCGCCCATGCCGGAAGAAAAAGCACAAGCGGCTTCTGCATCTTCCAGATAAGCGACTTTTTCTTCTACTTGTGTCGTGGTCGGCGAGCCGAGTCTGCTGTAGATATAGCCGCCTTCTTTGCCTGCAAAACGAGCTGCGCCTTGTGCGGTGTTTTCGAATTCGAATGTGGAAGTCTGGAAAATAGGCATCTGTAAAGAGCCGTAGGGATTCATCCCGTGCTTTTCGCCGTGGATAATTTTGGTATCCGGTGCAAATTCTCTCTTACTCATTATAAATCTCCTTTGTTTGCAATGTTATTGCAGATATACGTTCCATGAAAATTATATGCTTTAAACGCCCGAATATCAAGGCGAAAAGCGATTATTTGGAATTAAGAAAAAATTGTCGTATATTCTGTTTTCACGAAAATCATCCCGCATGACTACCTTATTCATGCACGTTAAGCCGAATTGCTTAATGATAATTATTATCAACTGCACCCCATCATTCCAACCGCGTCAATATATCACTGCGTTCCGTTAAAAAGTGATAGGTTGTCTCTTCATACTGGTGTAAAATGAATCGCAAGGAGGCGTTGAATCATGAGAGAGATCCATACCGACAAGATCCGGGATGCTGTGAGACAGTTATACTTGGATATGCTATGCACCATAGGGGATGACATCACATTGGCCCTTCGATTCGGACTGGAACAGGAAGAATCCCCGATCGGATGCATGTTGCTTCGGCAATTGCTGGAGAACAATGAAATCGCCCGCAACGAACGGGTCGGCATTTGCCAGGACACCGGCATGGCGATCCTGTTTGTGGAACTGGGACAGGAAATACACTTAACAGGGGGATCCTTTGAGGATGCAGTCAATCAAGGCGTACGGGAAGCTTATGAAGAAGGATATTTTCGAAAATCCGTAGTTGACGACCCGTTGTTTGATCGCATCAATACCAAAGACAACACTCCTGCCGTGATCCATCTCCGGCTCCTCCCCGGTGACAAGATCTGCATCACGGCCATGGCTAAAGGATTTGGCAGCGAAAACATGAGCGCGATGCGCATGCTTGTGCCTGCTGACGGCGAAGAAGGCGTTCTGAAGACGATTCTGGACACTGTGAGACAGGCAGGACCGAATCCATGTCCGCCGATCATCGTCGGTGTTGGAATCGGCGGAACGATGGAAGTCGCGGCGCAACTTGCCAAATATGCCACCGCCCGACCGATCGGCGATCGTCATGCCGATCCGCGCTATGCCGATCTTGAACAGAAAGCGTTGTCTGCGATTAATGCTCTCGGGATCGGTCCGGGAGGCTTGGGCGGGCGAGTCACCGCGCTGGATGTTCACATCGAATCCTGTCCGACGCACATCGCGGGTCTGCCGGTCGCTGTTAATATTTGCTGCCACGCGTCACGCCATGGAAAATGCGAAATCTGAAGGAGCTGACATTGATGGATTATAAGAAGATAACCCCACCGCTCAACGAAAAGACTGCCCGTTCGCTCCGTGCGGGAGATCTGGTCATGATCAGCGGGATCATCTACACCGGCCGGGATGCGGCGCATAAAAGGCTATTCGAATTGCTGGAAAAAGGAAAAGAGCTTCCTCTGGACCTGCGGGATCAAATCATCTATTATGTAGGGCCTACCCCTGCGCGCCCGGGCAGAGCCTGTGGCTCTGCCGGTCCCACGACCAGCTACCGAATGGACAAATACACACCGGCCTTACTGGATCGTGGGTTGCGCGGAATGATCGGCAAGGGCTTGCGCAGCAATGAAGTCATCGAGGCCATGGAGCGCAACGGCGCGGTCTATTTTGCTGCGACCGGTGGCGCGGGGGCATTGATCTCCTCCTGCATAACAGAGGCCGTACCGATTCTCTACGAAGATTTGGGCACAGAAGCGATCCATCGAATGCATGTCCGTAATTTTCCGGTTACCGTTGTGATAGACAGCCTGGGCAACAACTTGTATGAGCAGGGACCGGTCCGCTATCGCAGAGACACGCCGTAATTAGCCGGGACAAAACTGAATACGATAAAAAAGCCGGATAAGCGATACGCCTATCCGGCTTTTGACAACTTCTGCGGGTGCTCCGCAGAGGCTGCAAAACAAAATGAGTAATCCTATAAGCCGGGTTCTGTATTCGGCAATCATCTATCTAGGCGCATCGTTGCCGATGCGCTCATGCGACCTACCTTCCGGGAAGCGACGGGCCGCCGCCTTTCAGGCACTTTGCGCTTTGCGCAGTTACCTCCCTGCTTGGTCTTGCTCCGAATGGGGTTTGCATTGACGCGAGATCGTTACCGATCCGCCGGTGAGCTCTTACCTCGCCTTTTCACCCTTACCGCGAAATGCGGCGGTTGTTTTCTGTTGCACTTTCCTTAGGGTCACCCCCACCGGACGTTATCCGGCATCCTCGCCCTGCGGAGCCCGGACTTTCCTCATGAAACGAAATTCCTTTCGCCCATGCGATTGCCTGGATTACTCATATTGTACTAAAGGATGAAGTCATATGGATTCTGCATGACTTCGCTGCAGATGACCGTCAATGCGCCGACGCTCTTCTGTTTCAGTTGCTGTGCCATATTTTGCACAAAGATCCGCTCAGTGCCGTAATGCCCGGCATCCACCACGCATAAGCCCGATTCTCTGGCGTTCTGCGCCTCATGATGCTTGATATCTCCACTCACAAAGACATCGGCTCCGGCGGCTAGAGCGCCCTTATAGTATTCTCCGCCTCCGCCGCAGCAAACCGCCACCTTTTGGATCAGTCTGCCGGGATCGCCGGAAACCTTGATGCCACCGGGATGTCCCAAAGCATGATCAAGCTTTTCCAAAAACCGGGATAAGAACATCGGCTCCGGCAGTGTTCCGATTCGCGCAAGCGTACTGTCTTCGAATCCTTTTCCCGGCAGGTTCAGCCTGGAATACCTTTGAATCCCCAGAAGGCTCATCAAACGATCATTGTTGCCGTTGCGGGCGGAGTCGAAACAGGTATGCGCTGCGTAGACCGATATCCCGTTTCGAATAAGCCTTATGATATGATCTCCTTCGATCCGTCGAACGTCGATCCTTCGAATCGGCTCAAAAATCAACGGGTGGTGAACGACGATCATGTTTGTTTTTTTTAAGATGGCTTCCTCGATCACTTCCCCGGTGATTTCCAACGCCACCAAGATCCGTTCCACATCTTCGTTTCCGTAATCGATCTGCAATCCTGAATTATCCCACGCCTCCTGGATCGAAAGCGGTGCGATATCATCCATCAGCTGCAGCCAATCCGTCATCTTCATAGCCGAGCGTTCCTTTCTGTCAGTTTTTTGATGCGCTCCTCTGCCTCCTTGATCCGAAACGCTGCATTCGGATCGCGGGATCGTTCCAGGTTGAGCCGGATGTCCTTGGCTTCCCGAAGCTTGTTCTCAAGAAAAGCTTTCAGACCGGGGTCCTTATTTTCGAAAAGCAGCGGCGAGATTTCATAGTCCAGCGCATCCCAGGTATTATCCTGACGCATGCGTTCGTTCCCGGGCTCGACCGTTATGATTTCGCAAAACCTCCGGCCTTCCTGCGCTAATTGCTCCCGGACAATGTGGAATCCGTTTTCGATGAGCCATCGCCTTAAGTCGGCGGAAGCTGTTCTCGGCTGAAGGATCAAACGTTGAAAAGACAAGCTCTTCTCCAGGTCATCGGACAGGATCGCGGCGATAAGCAGTCCGCCCATTCCCGCAATAATAACCGTAGACACTTCGCCCCTTTTGAGTACGCGCAGACCGTCACCTTTGCGCAGATCCTCCGGATTTAATGTGACGCCCGAAGCTGTCAGGTTTTCCATTGCCTTCCGAAGGGGACCCTCTTTATTATCTGAGAGGATCATACCCGGAACTCGATTGGTCTGCAACAGATAAATCGGAATCTGTGCGTGATCCGTTCCGATATCTGCCGCGGTGTGTCCCTCCAGTACCTGATCCGCTATCGCCTTCAACCGTTTTGAAAGTTTGATCATTGCGGTCTATTCCAGATAGTCTCGCAAGCGCTTGCTGCGATTGGGGTGCCGAAGCTTCCTCAGTGCCTTTGCCTCGATCTGCCGAATCCGCTCTCTCGTCACTTTGAACTGCTGACCGACTTCTTCCAGCGTTCTGGCCCGTCCATCGTCCAGCCCGAATCGCAGACGCAGGACTTCCTGCTCTCTGTCCGTAAGGGTGGACAAGACTTCCACCAGTTGCTCCTTGAGCATGGAAAACGCTGCCGCATCGGCCGGCGAAGGCACATCTTCGTCGGGTATAAAATCACCCAGATGGCTGTCTTCCTCTTCGCCGATGGGCGTTTCCAGAGATACCGGCTCCTGTGCGATCTTCGAGATCTCGCGGACTTTTTCCACGCTGATCTCCATTTCGGCAGCGATCTCTTCCGGAGTCGGATCTCTTCCGAATTCCTGGAGCAGCTGACGGGTGATCCGGATCTGCTTGTTGATGGTTTCGACCATATGGACCGGGATCCGAATGGTACGGGCTTGATCGGCGATCGACCGCGTGATTGCCTGGCGGATCCACCAGGTCGCATAAGTGCTGAATTTAAAGCCTTTGCGCCAGTCAAATTTATCCACTGCTTTGATCAGTCCCAGATTTCCTTCTTGGATCAAATCAAGAAAAAGCATGCCGCGTCCCACATACCGTTTGGCGATGCTTACCACCAGACGCAGATTGGCCTCGCAAAGCTTCTGCTTCGCTTCTTCGTCGCCCAATTCCATGCGCTGAGCCAGATCCATTTCTTCTTCCGCGGTCAGAAGGGGCACCTTTCCGATCTCTTTTAAGTACATGCGTACCGGATCGTCCACGGCAACGCCCTTGGGCACAGTCTCCACGTCATCTTCGGAAGCTTCTGCCACGATTTCTTCCAGATCGGCTTCTTCTGAGGGTTCCAGTGCGATGATCTCAAAATCATCGGGATTGGCCTCGGTCATCACTTCCACGCCCTGAGATTCCAAATGATCGTAGATCTGATCCTTCTGCGCGGCCGTAAATTCCATTTCGGTCAGCAACTCCTCCACTTCCCGAAATGTAACAGACCCGTTCCTTTTGGAGCTTTCAAGAAAACTCGCCAGTTGTTCATTTTTCTTTTCGTCTTGCATATCGATATCATTAGACACTGCCATCACCCTACCTTTTTTGCATTTGCTGTATCATCATGTATTCTTTCATCAAATTGTCCAACTGAGACTGGTTGCCGGTTTCTTCGGCCAGCGACAGCAGATCGATGATCTCTTTTTTTCGTTTTTCCAAGCGTCGCTCCTGCAATTTCGCGATGCAGTCGGCATACGCTTCTTCATCTTTTTCGCCGACTTGGACTTCGCGCAGGATCTCTTCGAGGTATTCCAGTTCCTCTTCGTCCAAAGCGTCCCGCACCGCTTCCAGCTCCAGATCGCTGTCCTCTGTAAACATATCCCGAAAGACTGTCAAAATACGCATGCCGCGGGCTGTGATGATCGCTTCCGGATACTCTCTGAGTCCTTCCAAATATTCACTGCGCAGAAGGATCAGGCGCAACAGCATTCGCTCCAGCGACAGACTGCTTCCGTCGGGCTTCGCCGTTTCTTCGGGTTTTTCGTGAGCCTCCGGCCTGACCGGTCCCGAAAGGTCTATTTCCCCGGCACCGCTCTGCACTTCGCGACGAAGAGCGCCTTCCGAAATCCGATACTCCCCTGATATTTTACCGATGTAGAGATCAGCTTCTACCGGCGTGAGCGTTCGAAGGATCCCCGATATTTTTTGAAGGAATTTGATGCTCTGTGTCGTGTCGCTCAGGTCATATTGCTTTTTAAGCAATGCGATTTTATATTCCACATCCGGCAGAGCCTTTTTGCTGATCAATGCCAGAAATGCTTCCCGTCCATTCTTTTTGATATATTCGTCCGGGTCCTTTTCCTGCGGAACGTTCAGCACTCGTACATCCAGCCCTTCTTTCCGAAGGACATCCGACCCCCGGAGCGCCGCTTCGATACCGGCATTGTCGGAATCATAGCATAGGACTACTTTTTCCGTATATCGCTTTAACAGCCGGGCCTGTTGCTGTGTCAGCGCCGTTCCCAGAGAGGCAGCCACATTTCGGATGCCGTGCTGGTACAGGCTGATCACATCCATATAGCCTTCGACCAGGACGGCATATCCTTCTTTTTGGATCTCCGATCGAGTCAGATTCAGTCCAAACAGGTTATACTTCTTCTGAAAAATAATGGATTCCTGAGAGTTCAGATACTTTGGCTCTCCGTCTCCGATGATTCGTCCCCCGAAGCCGATCACCTTGCCCCGGGTGTTGATGATCGGAAAAATCACCCGGGATCTGAACTTGTCATAAATACGACCGTTCTTTTCCGACACCAGTCCTAATTCGAGGAGCATGTTTCGTTCAAATCCTCTGCCGGTCAATTCTCCGGACAGACTGTCCCAGGAATCATCAGCATAACCGATGCCAAACGCCTTCAGTACCGAGGGTTCGATCCCCCGCCCGATCATGTAGGTCAATCCCGGATTTGTTTTGCCGGAAAAAGCCGAATAGTAATATCTGGCTGCCTGACGGTTGATCTCGTAATAGCCTTCTTTTTTCTTCCCCTGCTCCCCGTAAGATTCCGGAATCGATATGCCGCACTGAAGCGCCAGTCGTTCTACCGCTTCGGGAAAAGTAAGATTGTGATAGCGTTTGACAAACTCAATCACATCACCGGAAGCGCCGCAGCCGAAACAGGTAAAGATCTGCTTTGCCTCCGACACAACAAAAGAAGGTGTCTTCTCATTGTGAAACGGGCAGATCCCCTTGTAGTTCGTACCGGCCCGCTTAAGCTGGACCAAAGGGGAAATGATGTCAACAATGCTGCACCTACTCTTGATTTCATCGATGACCGACTGGTAATTCTGTTGGGTCACGCCTGTCCTCCGATCGTCCCGTACAATGGATTATTCTACACGAACAGGCTGTTTCCTTTATTATTTTTTCATTTTTTCCATCCGGCAGGCACAAAGTGGGTCGTATAGATGTTGATCGCATAGCGATCCGTCATATTGGCTATGTGATCTTTGACCACTTCCTCTACGCCGTCCTGGGGCATCATGCTCTGTTGTTCCTGGGGGAGTCTGTCCGGATGTTCCAAATAAAAGTCGTACAAGGAGAAAATGAGATGACGGATTTTATCCAGCTCGGAATCTTTTTTTACCACAGGATTGTGGTACACTCTGTCGAACATAAAATCCCGCAACTCGTTCATATAGCGACGCGCTTCTGCTGACTGTTGGATCCTGTCCATGCCATCGCTGCTGGCCACCAAATCCCGAACCAGCGTATCGATCCTTGTTCGATGGTCTCGGCCCAAGTATTCGATACACTCCTGCGGCAGCTCATCGGTGGAAATGATCTTTCCCCGCAGGGCGTCGTCGATATCATGGTTGATGTAAGCGATGCGGTCCGAAATTTTTACGATCTGACCTTCCAGCGTATACGGTATACCGCTCCCGGTGTGGTTCAGGATGCCGTCCCTTACTTCACTGGTCAGATTCATCGCTCGCCCTTTCGGGTTGAGATCCAAAACGTCCACGACTCTGAGGCTTTGTACATTGTGCGCAAAACCACCCGGATGGCGTTCGTTCAGGAAAGTCTCTCCGCTATGGCCGAAAGGCGTGTGCCCCAGATCGTGTCCCATAGCGATGGCTTCCGTCAAATCTTCGTTCAGGTTCAACGCGCGGGCACAGGTCCGAGCGATCTGCGCAACCTCCAGCGTATGTGTCAGGCGCGTGCGAAAATGATCTCCTTCCGGCGCAAGAAAAACCTGGGTCTTATGCATAAGCCTGCGAAGAGATTTGGAATGGATGATCCGGTCTCGATCCCGCTGGAAATCCGTTCGCAGCGTACACGGCTCTTCTTCTGAAAGACGCCCTTTCGATTCGGCGGATTTCGCCGCATAGGGAGAGAGTCGCTCGTATTCCAATTGTTCCAATTGTGCTCTCAGAAGCATCGCTATACCCCCGTGGATCCGAACCCGCCGGATCGTTCTCCCTTGGCCGCATCGCTGTGCGTGATGCCAAATGCAATGAATACGCCCTGCGCAAAAGCTTTTCCGGCTTCCAACGACAGCTCTTTTTCTGATTTGGAGTCGTTGGTGATCCGGATGATGATATGTCCTTCGTTGTCCGCATGGTAATAATCGGAATCCACGATACCCACGGTGTTGTCCAATTGCAGCCGATACCGGAATCCCAGGCCGGATTTCGGATAGATCATCAATACCCATCCGGTATTGATCTTCGCTCGTATTCCCGTAGGGATCGAGCAGGATTTTCCAGCTTTCAAAGAAAGAGAAAACGGAAGAAAGAAATCATAGCCGGCCGAGCCTTCCGTGGCGCGCAAGGGAAGCTCTATTTGTTCATAAGACCTTTCCGCACCGGAAATATCCGCGCTTAGATCAAGCTTTCCATAGGCTTCGAAAAACGTGGAAAACGACACCTTCTCAAACTCGGCGATCCTTCTCATAATAACCCTCTCTTCCTGATTTCATTGACCGGTCAGGCGCTTGGAGACATAAGCTTTTTTATGTCGACTTTTGCTTTGCTGATCGATACGCCGCTGTATGCGGACAAGTCTCCGATCTGCAGGCAGATTTCCCGAATCTCATCCTCTGTGACGGCATCGATTTCCGCCATGACTTCCTCGGGAGTAAAATACCGGCCCAGCAGCAGCATGTTCTTACCCAGTCGATACATGCGGCTGTTCATGCTCTCCAGGCTGAAAATATAGCCGCTCTTGAGCCTCTGCTTGACAATCTCTGCTTCTTCCCTGCCCAGTCCATTCTGCTTCAGCAGCTTCAACTCAGTCGCAATCGCATCCAGTGTTTCTTCTTCTTTGCCGAGGCCTACGCCGGCATAAATGTAATACATGCCGGTGCGCAGATAACTGGAGCCGGCGCTGTAAACCGTATACGCCAATCCCCGGTCTTCCCGAATGTTCTGAAACAGTCTGGAACTCATGCTTCCGCCAAGCACATCATTGACAATGGCCTGGGCATAATAGAGTTCACTGCTGAGGGAAACGCCGGTCCGTCCGATGGCCAAATGTGTCTGTCCCACATCCTTGGCCTTCGCAAGAAATCGCTGTCCCGCCGGCAGTTTGGCTTCCGTGTCACCCTTGCGTGTTTGCGGGAAAGAACCCAGTGCTTCTTCCAGTTGCTCAAACAAGCGCTGCCGGTCGAAATTTCCGACGACGGAGACAACGATATTATCTCTGGTATAATATCTGTCGATATAATCCAGAATGTGTCCGCGGCCGATCTTGTGAAGCGATGTCTTAGTTCCGATGATGGATGACGCCAGATCAGTATCTTTCAGGACGGTTTCGGTAAGCAAGTCGATGATATGATCGTCGGGCATGTCCTGTATCATCTGCATTTCTTCCAGTATAACACCGCGCTCCTTTCGGATTTCCTTCGGGTCAAAAACCGAATGACAGAGCATGTCCAGAAGAATTTCCACTGCTTCGGAAAATTTTTCCGTCAATGCTTTCATGTGATAGCACGTCGCTTCCTTTCCGGTAAAAGCGTTGACGCTTGCGCCGATGTTGTCCGTATCCCGGGCGATCTCTCTGGCGGTACGTTTTTCCGTTCCTTTGAAGAGCATGTGTTCGATCATATGCGAAATGCCGGCCTGATCCCGGGTTTCCCGAGAAGAGCCGGCGCCGATCCATATGCCGATACAGGCCGCCTGAGCGTCCCTTATTTCCTCGCAAACAACTTGTATGCCGCTTGGCAGCCGATCTGATGTGATCATTGTGTTCCTTTCTTTTGGTGCATTATATCACAGGGTTTTTTCAATTGAAAGAGCGGGCCTGAAGGCAAATGCGCTACAGGTCCGCTCGCAGCATGTCGATGTTATGCCTTGATGATCTCTACGTCCTCAAGACCTTTTCTTGAAAGATTGATCCGTCCTTGTCCGTCGATTTCTTCGACTTTGACTTTCACGATGTCGCCGATATTGAGCACATCTTCCACTTTATCGATACGCTTTTTATCGATTTTGGAAATGTGCAGCAATCCGTCTTTGCCGGGCAGAAGCTCGATAAAGGCACCGAAGGTCATGATCCGCACTACTTTTCCTGTATAGACTTCGCCGACTTCGACCTCCTTGACCAGCAGTTCGATCTGCTTCATAGCCGCGTTGGCTGCTTCCAGGTCCGGCGCTGCGATGTAAATGAGACCCTCGTCGTTGATGTCGATTTTTGCGCCTGTCTCTGCAATGATCCTGTTGATGGTCTTTCCGCCCGGTCCGATGACAATGCGAATCTTGTCCACATCCACGTTCATCGAGATGATTCTGGGCGCATAGGGAGACAGTTCTGTTCTGGGTTCGGAGATCTCTTCCATCATCTGAGCCATGATATGCATACGACCTGCGTAAGCCTGCTTCAGTGCGTCCTGAAGCACTTGCCTGGAAAGGCCGTGTACCTTAATGTCCATCTGAATGGCTGTAACACCCTTCTCTGTTCCGGCAACCTTAAAGTCCATGTCGCCCAGGAAGTCTTCCATGCCCTGAATATCCGAGAGAATCGCCATCTTGCTGCTTCCGTCCTCTTCGACCCGTTCAATCAGACCCATGGCAATGCCGGCCACCGGCGCCTTGATGGGAACACCGGCATCCATCAGTGCAAGACAGCTTCCGCAGACAGACGCCTGAGACGTGGATCCGTTGGAGGAAAGGATTTCCGACACTACACGAATCGCATAGGGAAATTCTTCCTCGGCAGGAAGCACGGGCAGCAATGCCTTTTCTGCAAGCACACCATGACCGATTTCACGTCTGCCGGGACCTCTGAGAGGTCTGGCTTCTCCCACGCTGTAAGGCGGGAAGTTATAGTTGTGCATATAACGCTTTTCGGTATCTTCGCTGATACCGTCCAGCGTCTGGGAGTCGCCCATTGCGCCTAAAGTGACGATGGAGAGCGCCTGAGTCTGTCCTCTGGTGAACAATCCGGAACCGTGGGTTCTGGGCAACAGACCTGTTTCACACCAGATCGGCCGGATCTCATCGGCCTTCCGGTTGTCGGGACGGATGCCCTCGTCCAGGATCATGGAGCGAACTTGTTCCTTAGTGATGTTATAAAGGATCGCATCGATATCCTTGGCGTTGTCCGGATAGATCTCTGCGAAGTATTCTTTTGTTTCGACTTCGACTGCGTCCATATTATCGAGACGTTCCTGCTTATCGTAAGTCTTGATCGCCTGATGCATTTTATCCACAGCAAACGCCCGGACAGCTGCATCGATATCTTCGGGCACGGTTTTCAGCGCCACTTCCATTTTGGGTTTTCCGACCTCCGCAACGATCTCTTCGATAAATGCCACGATCTTCTTGATCTCTTCGTGGCCGAACATGATCGCATCCAGGACTTCTTCTTCCGGCACTTCCAGCGCGCTGGCTTCCACCATCATGACAGCTTCCTTGGTTCCCGATACCGTTACATGCAAGTCTGATGCTTCTCGTTCCGCGAGGGAAGGATTTACGATCAGACGACCGTCCACACGACCGACATTCACGGCCGCAGTCGGTCCGTCCCATGGGATGTCGGAAATCGACAGCGCTACGGAAGATCCGATCAAGGCGGCGATCTCCGGACTGCAGTCCAAATCCACGCTCATGACCAGCGCTACGACCTGTACATCATTTTGAAATCCTTTGGGGAACAGCGGACGCATGGGCCGGTCCATCAGCCGGGAGGTAAGAACAGCCTTCTCCGAAGGACGTCCCTCTCTTTTAATGAATCCGCCGGGGATTTTGCCGGCTGCATACATTTTTTCTTCGTAATCGCAAGTCAACGGAAAGAAATCAATGTCAGGGCGGGGCTTCTTCGCGCACACTGCCGTAACGTTGACAACGGTATCGCCGTAGCGAACCATCACCTGGCCGTTGGCCATTTCGCAGACTTTTCCGATCTCCATCTGCAGGAGCTTGCCGCCCAGGGCGGTCTTGAATGTTCTGTAATCTTGGAATCTCATAATTACCTTGCCTTTCTTTCTCAGGTCCGGCTTGACAAGTTAACCTATTGCCCTGATTGCGGACAATAAATTAAGTTCTCAAGCCTGACCCGTACCCGATTCAAAAATAGCAGGCGGGGTTGTCCCCCGCCCTTTGCTTTGAAGTTACTTTCTCAGTCCTAAACGGGAAATCAGCGTTCTGTAGCGCTCGATATCCTTTTCTTTGAGATAGTTCAACAAATTTCTTCTCTGGCCAACCATTTTGAGGAGCCCTCTTCTGGAATGGAAGTCCTTTTTGTGGATCTTCAGATGTTCGTTCAGGTCGTTGATCCTATAAGTGAGAACCGCAACCTGGACTTCGGGAGATCCGGTGTCGCCTTCGTGAGTTTTGTACTCATCGATGATGCTTTGCTTTACGTCTTTTGTAATCATTTTTTCTCCTTTTTTGATTCGCCTTCAGCCGCGAGGGGCGTCGGAGTATCGCCGTACTCAGCCGAAGGTATTTAATGACAATGTATGATAACACACAGCGTAAGGTTTGTAAACCTTTCTTTCTGTTGTGGTTGCTGCTTGGGTATCAGGAAAGGATGTCGGGTCCGGCCTCATTCACGTCTACTTTACGCTTGGCGGCTCGATCCGTATCCACTTTTTGATATACTTTGGCAAGAGCCACCACCAGTTGCCTGGCGCACTGCTCGGACATGACAACCGTCTCTGCCTCTTCCGTAACCTTTGCCTGGCCCTGAGGCCGCGTCTGCAAGTAGGTAATGAAGCACTCTGAACCGGTGGCGTTGATCGTAAAACCGTTAACATATTTCATGTCTGTTCCTCCTTCTCTCCTGATGAAGCTTTCGGGCGGTTATACAGTCGTTTTCGATCTGCACCGTCAGTTGTTCAATCGACGAAAACGTACGCTCCTCGCGCAGAAGTTCGATGAATTGGACGCGCACATCCATCCCGTAGATGTCGCGATCGAAATCGAATATGTGCGTCTCAGCATTCTTTGCAAACAATCCGACTGTGGGTTTTTGCCCCACATTCGTTATGGAATCATAGTGCTTCCGTTCCACAATGGTACGCGTCAGATATACGCCGTTGGGCGGAAGGGCCATGGAAAGGTCCAGCGCCAGGTTGATCGTCGGAAAGCCCAGTGTACGGCCAAACCTACGGCCTTCGATGACATGGCCGACCAGGGCGTATCGTCTGCCTGTGAATAGCCTGTATCGGTCCAGATTTCCTTCGTCCACTGCCTTTCGGATCAAAGTACTTGATACCACTTCCCCTTCGATTTCAACAGGCGGAAGCACCGTTACGCCATACCCCAGCTCCGTGCCGATTTGTCGCAGCGTATCCGGATTGCCCTTCGCTTTATATCCAAAATGATAATTAAACCCGCAGAAAGCTTCTTTCATCTTTAAGGCGCCAAAGAGCAAATCCCGACAAAAGTCATCCGGTGTACTGGTCCGTATCGACTGGTCAAACGCGAAAGAAAACAAACAGTCGATGCCCATTTTTTCCAATATGTGGGCTTTTTCATCGAAGGTGATGATATTTTTGATCACGGTTTCTCCTGCGATCACGTTGGTCGGATGATTGGAAAACGTAAAGACCGAGGAAACCAGATCCAGAGATTTTGCCGATTCGATACAAGCGCCGATCAGCGTCTGATGCCCCTTATGTATCCCGTCAAAGTTGCCCAGCGCAATGGCAGACGGCTTAAGATTTTTCAGCTCGTTGCGATTTCTGAATACCTTCATTTCAGCACCTTGCGCACTTGATAGCCTTTCTCCGGCGTGTAAAGGGCTACGCCCAGCAGTTGATCCTTGTGGTATACGGCATGGATCCCGTCTCTCTCACGCTCCGCTGAAACAGGTTCGCTCAAGCCCGCCGCAAAGGTTTTGTTTCCGTTCAGGAAGAGTTCCGCCCGGCGGTGATCCAGAAAAAGCCTCCGCAATCCTTTGAGCCCGGCCTCGGGAGGCAGAAGAGCTTCGGCAAAGCGCGCAACGTCCATTTCCCCCAATTCTTCCAGCGTCAGCGCCGTTTCCAGATCCAGTCCCGAGGATTTCGTCCTGAGTAAAAAACTCATGCATGCGCCGGTTCCAAGCATCTGACCCATATCATTGCAAATCGTCCGAACATAGGTTCCTTCCGAACAGCGGATCTCGAACAGAATCCGTCCTGCTCTCTGGTCATAGCGAAGAAGCCGGAGATCGTGAATCGTGATGCGCCGGGCCGCAGCTTCCACGTCGACCCCTGCCCGGGCATAGCTGTACATCCTGCGTCCGTTCACTTTGACAGCAGAATAGGCCGGCGGTATTTGGGTGATCTGTCCAATAAAAAGAGAAAGAACATTCAATATCTCCTTTTCCGAGACGGTTGGGAGGCTTTTTCTTTCGTCTTTGAATACGGTTCCCCAAATATCCTGTGTGTCGGTCTGCAATCCCAGCAGGGCCTCGCAACGGTAAATCTTTTCCGAACGATCCATATATTCGATCAGCCGGGTCGCTTGTCCAAGGCAAAGAGGAAGCACGCCGCAGGCATTGGGATCCAGCGTACCGGTATGTCCGACTTTTCGCTGTCCCGCCATCCTGCGAATCACTGCGACGCAATCATGGGAAGTCATTCCGGCCGGCTTCAGCAGATTGAGAATGCCGTTCATCCGTCCAATTCCTGTTCTACTGCGTCTCGCAGAAGATCTCTTGCATTTCCCAGCGGCGCCGCCACAGTGCATCCGGCAGCTTTTCGATGGCCGCCGCCGCCCAGTCGATATGCAAGCGTTCCTACATCTGCATAGGATTTTGCACGGAAACTGACTTTATAATTACCGTCCGCCTTTTCTTTCAAAAATACAGCGATCTCAACATCTCTGATACTGCGCAATCGATCGATGATGTTTTCGGTTTGATCCGGCGTGGCGCCTGCAGCCTCCACCATATCCAAAGTAGCGTGGGCGATGCATGCCCGTCCTCCTGCAAATATTTCCATATTTTGCAATGCGCTTGCCTCCAGCTTCACTTGTGAAAGCGGAATATTATCATAAATGGCATTGCAAAGCGGAACGTGATCCAGACCATATTCATACAGTCGTGCGATAATCAGGTGGGTCTGCCGATCGGCGTTGGAATACCGAAAAGAGCCGGTGTCCGTCATGATGGCAACATAGAGCGCATCGGCGATCTCCGGAGTAAAGTGAATATTCATTTCTTCCAATAGCCGAAACACCAGAGTTCCCGTAGCGGCAGCCCCCGAGTCCACCAGGCAATCCCGGGCAAAATCCGCATGCAGCAGATGGTGGTCGATGCAAGCCGTGTCGGCAGCCGCGTAGAATATTTCTCTCCGGTTTTCGATCCGGGAAACATCTCCGCAATCCACAGCCAAACTCACGTCAGGAATCCGGACCGCGTCGCGGATGCAATAACCTTTGTCCAAAAACGCCAGATATTCCGGTATATCGTCTTCGATCAGAATGCTGCAGGTTTTCCCCAGCTGCCGCAGAGCCAGGCATAGCGCAACGGAAGATCCGAGCGCGTCGCCGTCCATATTGATATGCGGGAACAGCAGGACACTATCAGCCGTTTTCAGTTTTTGCGCAATTGCAAGCATTGACTCCATTCTCTGTGTTCCTAACATGCAATGTTTTAGACTTCCGGATCTTCTTCCGGAATATCCAGGTCAGAAAGGATCTTGTCCATTTTTATTCCATATTCCAAGGATGTGTCGAACCGAAAAAGCAATTCGGGTATATGCCGGATCCGGATCAACCGGGCCAACTCCGTACGCACGAATCCGCGGCTTCTTTGGAATGCTGACAGGATGTCGTTCTTCTCTTCTTCTGTCAGCGGGTTGGCAGCTCCGCTGCCCAGCGCCGTCACATAGACAGTGGCATAGCTTCCGTCTCTTGTGACTTCCACTGCGTTAATTCCGATCAATCCCTGTAGTCCGGGGTCTTTCAACTCGCCCCGGACCATCATATCGCTGATAATCTTGCGTATTTCTTCCCCCAATCTCTGGGGTCTGTAGCCTCTGCTCATATTATTTTCTCTCTATTTCCACCATGGAGAAGGCTTCGATGATATCCCCTTCCTTGATGTCGTTGTACTTATCCAAGCCGATGCCGCATTCAAAACCGGTGGCGACTTCTCGAACGTCGTCCTTGAATCTGCGAAGAGAAGAGATCGTCCCCTCGTGAATGACGATACCGTCGCGAACCAGGCGAACCTTTGCGTTGCGCATGATTTTCCCTTCGATCACATATGCGCCGGCCACGATCCCGGCGCCGGGCACCTTGAACGTTTCCCGCACTTCGATCTTGCCCATGACCACTTCTTTGAAAATGGGATCCAACATACCCTTGATGGCCGCTTCGATATCGTCGATGATCTCATAAATGATCCGATACGTACGGATCTCGACTTTCTCCTGGTCTGCCATGGAACTTACTGCCGTGCTCGGTCGTACATTGAAGCCGATGATAACGGCATTGGAAGTGCTCGCCAGCATGATGTCGGATTCCGTGATGGTCCCAACACCACTGTGAATGATCTTCACTTTGACGTTTTCATTATGCAGTTTTTCCAGAGATTGTTCCAGCGCGCCGACAGAGCCCTGTACATCTGCTTTTAAGATCAGATTCAGTTCTTTGACTTCGCCTTCTTCGATCTGACTGAAAAGCTGCTCCAGCGTGATCGAGGAGTTTTTCGCGAGGACTTCCTGCCTGAGTTTGAGTTTTCTGTTTTCTGCGATCTCTCTGGCGATCTTGTCTTCCTTGACCGCGTTGAATTCGTCTCCGGCCTGTGGAACATCCGTTAAACCGGTGATTTCCACGGCGCGGGCCGGTCCGGCTTTCCGGATCGTCTCGCCCTTCGAGTTGGTCATGGCGCGGATCCTTCCGCTGCAGGTTCCGGCGACGACGGACATTCCTGCGTGCAGTGTTCCGTTGGTCACCAGCAACGTTGCGACCGGACCCTTCGACTTGTCCAGCCTGGCTTCGATCACCGTACCCATAGCCAGACGATTGGGATTGGCCTTCAGTTCCAGCACTTCGGCCTGAAGCAGGATCATCTCCAGCAATTGGATGATTCCTTCTCCGCTCTTTGCCGAAACCGGTACGCTGATTACGTCGCCGCCCCATTCTTCCACTAAAATTCCCTGTTCGCTCAAATCCTTTTTTACTCTGTCCGGATCTGCGCCGGGCTTATCCATCTTGTTAATCGCTACGATGATAGGAACACCGGCCGCTCTGGCATGGCTGATTGATTCGATGGTTTGAGGCTTTACACTGTCATCAGCGGCCACGACAAGGACCGCGATATCCGTGACGTGGGCGCCCCTGGCGCGCATTGCCGTAAACGCTTCGTGTCCCGGTGTGTCCAGAAATACGATGCGTTGGCCTTTGAGTTCGATTTCCGAAGCGCCGATGTGCTGTGTGATGCCGCCGGCCTCCTGGTCCGTTACATTGGACTTGCGAATCGCATCCAGAAGTGAAGTCTTTCCGTGGTCTACATGGCCCATGACTGCGATGATCGGCGCTCTGGACACCAGTTCGCTTGCGATATCCTCGCTGAGATCCAGACCTTCTTCCACGACCTCTTCACTGACGTTGTTCACAACGATGTTCACACCCAGTTCGATGCCCAGCAAAACAGCTGTCTCTTCGTCCAGATTCTGATTGATATTTGCCATGATGCCCATTTTCATGAGCGCCATGATCGCATCGGAGGAAGTGCGGTCGATCTGCTCGCAGAAGCCTGCGACGGTGATTGGCACATTGATGACAACGCTGCCTTCGGGAAGAAGCTCGGTGTCCATGAGATTCTCTTCGACGACATCGTTCTTGTCTTTGTACTTCCGGCGTTTTTTTGGTGTTGCTTTTGTCAAGTTCAACGGCTTGGATTCAAATTTATCGTTTTTGCCCTTGCCTTTACCCTTCCTCGGTTTCTTATCTCCGCCGGAAGCAGGTGCAGTATACACAAGGACGCGCTCTTTTCCCTCTCCCTTTTTCGGCGCAGGCGTTTCTCTTTTCTTGCGAGGAGACTGGTCTTCCTTCGTCGCTCCGGCATCCTTGCGGCCCGGCGCAGAATCTTTGCGGCCAGGTACATATTCCTTGGGCTTGCGATCCGGGTCGGGTGTCGGTTTTTTCGGTACAGGCCGCCTTGGCGCAGGTTTTGGTTCATCCTCGGCGCGGCGTATGATTTTGACACCGATACCGGGTGTATAATCGATTTTATCCACAGCGGAGGCCGCTGCGGAAGTGTCTTTTTTTGCCTTTGCTTCTTTTGTGGGTTTGCGTTCGCTGATGATTGCGTCCTTTTCCGCCTCCGGATTCGGCGCGGCCGGAACTGCGGGAACGACGACCTCATCTTGTTTCGATTCGGTTATATTCTCTCTATCGGGAACAACAACATCACGAACAGACTTCAGCTCTTCGTTTCTCTCCGTCTTTTCCTCCATAGGCTCTTTTTCGGCTTCCGGTTCCTGGGGCACGTCGCTCTTTTTTAAAGGTATCGCATTCTTAGGCATGGGACGCCCGATCGGAACAGGTCTTACACTGGGAACGCTCTCGGCTCTGGGGAGCGGTTTTCCCGCCGGAGGTGTCTGAGTGGAATGCTGAAGGGGTGGATTTTCCCTGAAAGCGACTGCCTTTTTGGCGCGATGAGCCTGCGCTTCGATAATGGCTTTGTCGACAGCTTTAATCTGAACCTTGACCTCACCTGCGTCTTTTGTGGTTTCTTTTTTGACGGAAGCTTTAACAATTTTTGTTTCCGCTTTTTTGCGACTGTTGGCAATGGAATTTCTTACAACAATCGCATCGATATCCTCAATAACGCTCTTGCTGGTCTTATCTTCATATCCAAGCTCGTGAAGCTTTTCGATCAGATCTTTATCTGTCAGTCCCAACTCTTTCGCTAATTCCTGGACTTTTTTTGGCATTCGAACACCTCCTACTACCGGTTCGTTCGTTGATCTTTCACAGGGATCATTTCGCCGATCTCTTTTTCGATCAGTCTCATGTCCTCTTCGTTGATATTTGTATGTAAACTTCTGGCAAACGCGTTCTTCTTCCGGGCTTTCGCCACACATTCCGGATCGGGACACAGATAAGCGCCCCTTCCGTTGGCCTTTCCGGTAGGATCTAAACGCACCTCGCCTTCTGGACTTGCTACGACGCGGATCAGCTCTCGCTTCGGCTTGGATTCCATGCAGCCGATACAGCGTCTCATTGGTACTTTATTCGGTTTCATCTTTCTGTTCCTCTTCAGGATCGGCTTGGATCACA
>JAQUXD010000011.1:24607-26265 GCA_028692535.1 Eubacteriales bacterium
TTGATATCGATCTTCCAGCCGCACAACTTTGCGGCCAGCCGAACGTTTTGTCCTTCCTTGCCGATGGCCAGGGACAGTTGAAAATCAGGCACCACTACGGTTGCCGCTTTTTCTTCCTCGTCGATCAAAACCATTTCCACCTTCGCCGGAGATAAAGCGCTGCTGATCAGCCGCCCGGGCTCCTCGCTCCAGGTGATGATGTCTATTTTTTCACCCGACAGTTCTTCCACAACAGCTTGTACCCGGTTTCCCCGCGTACCCACACAAGCCCCGACAGGATCAACGTTTTCATCATACGTGCAAACGGCGATCTTCGTCCGTGAGCCTGCTTCCCTGGAGATGCTTTTAATTTCCACGATACCGTCCTGAATCTCGGGCACTTCCAATTCAAAGAGCCTCTTTACAAGTCCGGGATGGGTTCTGGACAGAAATACCTGAGGTCCTTTTGTCGTCTTTTTAACGTCCATCACGTAAACTTTCAACCGCTGATTGACCCGGTATTTTTCGCCGGGAATCTGCTCGTTCACGTTCAGGATCCCTTCGGCCCGTCCCATGTTGATGAATACTTTATCGTTGCTGATCCGCTGAATCACACCGGTCACGACTTCCGTCTGACGATTGATGTAGTCATCGTAAATCATGCCGCGCTCCGTTTCGCGAATACGCTGCACAACAACCTGCTTCGCTGTCTGGGCTGCAATTCGGCCGAAATCCATAGGCGTGACTTGGTATTCTATGATATCGCCGATCTCATAAGTGGGATCGATCTCTTTGGCTTCCTCCACCGACACCTCGACAAACGGATCTGTCGCTTCTTCGACAATATCCTTGCGCATAAATACGTCGATATCTCCGGTCTCCCGGTCGATATTGACGCGCACGTTCTGAGACGTGCCGTAATTCTTCTTATACGCCGAAACCAATGCGGATTCAATCGCTTCGATCAAAAGATCTTTTGAGATCGATTTTTCTCTTTCGAGGTCTTCCACGGCCTGTATGAATTCTTTGTTCATTCTTTTTATTTTCCTCCCTTAGAAAATAACCGTCAGCCGTACCTTGCTGACCTGTTCGGCAGGCATGGCTTTTTCGTTTCCTTTATCATCGACGATAGTAAGTATCCCATCGTGTCTTTCTTTTAATTTCCCCTGCAGAGATTTCTTTCCGTCCAGCGGATGATAGAGACTCACATCCACAACTTGCCCCTGAAAGCGCTGATAATCCTTTTCAGTAATCAATAGGCGGTCCAGTCCCGGAGAGGAGACTTCCAAATAATAGTTTTGTGTGATCGGATCTGCTTCGTCCAGCTTTTCGCTCAGATACCGGCTGATCGCCTCGCAGTCTTCCGTGCTCATACTCCCGTAGCCGTCTTTGGTAAGCTTGTCCACGTATACACGGAGATACCAAGTTTCTGCCTCTTTGACGAACTCCGCCCGGGACAGCTCATATCCGTTTTCCGGGCCGAAAGAAGCCATCCATTCTGCAATACGTTCCGTGATTTTTATTTTGGCCAATGCTCTTGCCTCCCACAAAACGAAAGAGTGGGCCCTCCCACTCTTTAGAAATAACTTCATACCGCTAGAATGATATCATACAGCCCGTTATTTTGCAATAGTTATTTTGCGAATCAACCGGATCAGTTCATCTGCGATATCGCTCTG
>JAQUXD010000114.1:0-3312 GCA_028692535.1 Eubacteriales bacterium
AAGCCCTCCCTGAAGCAAATGGAAATGCGTTCTTATTAGATGTGTGCTATGCGAGTCGCAATCACATGTGAAATGATATCACAAAGAGCTCGCAGCCGCAACGATGCCTTGATGCAATATTGATAATTATGCAGCCATGCATCGCTTTTTATGAATAAATAAAGATTAATTTCGGAACAATTATTGATTTGGCAAAAATATTTCGTTGATTTTTTGATTTTATGTGCTTAAAATGGTTGCAGATGGTATAATTAATTCATCTGAACGCGCTAGATGAACGAAACGTTCATCTAAAAGGAGGGTAACATGAAGAAATTTTGGTCATTCCTGCTGGTAGCCGTACTATGCATGGGCCTGCTTGCAGGTTGCGGCGGAGGTGCCGCAGTGGAAGAAGAAGAAATCGATTATCCCACATCAACGATCACAGCGATTTGTCCCTGGTCTGCCGGCGGCGGCACAGATACGTTCCTTCGAGCGATCTGCGCAGCGACGGAACCGATCCTCGGGCAAACGATCACTGTGAGCAACACTACCGGCGGCGGCGGCGCAACCGGCCATGGAGCTATTATTGCGGCGGAGCCTGACGGATACACGATCGGCATGATCACCTTCGAACTGAATTCACTTCCGCCCCAGGGTCTGTTTGAATTCACATACGAAGATTTGGACCCGCTCCTTCGTTTAAACATGGATGCAGCGGCTATTACAGTGCCTATTGACGCTCCTTATGACACACTCGAAGCATTCCTTGAATACTGCAAAGCGCATCCCGGCGAAGTGACAGTCGGCAATGCGGGTCCCGGAAGCGTTTGGCATCTTGCAGCCGGTGTTGCGGAGCAGGAATGTGGTGTTACATTCAATCATATCCCTTATGATGGAGCTGCTCCCGCAGTTACCGATCTGGCCGGCGGCCACATCGATGCTGTAGCCGTTTCCTCCGCAGAAGTTCTCTCCCAGGTGAAAGCCGGAACGATGAAGATCCTGGCCGTTATGGCTGAGGAAAGAAATCCCAACTTCCCCGAAGTTCCCACATTTACGGAAGAAGGCTATAATGTGGTGTTCGGAACATGGAGAGGACTTGCTGTTCCCACAGGAACACCGGACGAGATCAAAGCGATCCTGGTCGAAGCATTCACAGAAGCATACGAAGATGCCGACTTCCAGGAACTGGCCACCAGTCTGGGATTAGGTCTGGCCTACCAGAACACAGAAGACTTTAAAGCATTCCTTGCGGAAAATGCCGCTTCTGTGGAAAATACGATGAAGACTCTGGGCTTGATCGAATAAACGTAATCAGTATATTTAAGATTGAACCACGCATACAAATGCAGAGTCGATTGCGCGCGCGCAGTCTTCTCTGCATTTGTGCAAATATCTTCAAAAGAGGTGAAGGAGATCATCAATGAAGCAGAAAGGATTGCGGGCAAATCTCATCACAGGCACAGCGGCAATCATATTCGGAATATGGGTCTGGTTCCAGGCTGATAAGTTTCCGGAGGATCCCACCATTACGCTCAATTCTGATTTTTTTCCTAAAATGTTGGTGCTGGGCTTGATCGGAGCAAGCCTTAGTATGATGTTTATCGCATATAAGAATGAAAAAGGGGAAGCGTTCGATTCCATTTCATTGCGTAAACCTGCAATGCAAAGAGTTGTTTTAATATTGGCGGCCACCATGATCTTTGCCTTTATCATGAAGCCGCTGAGCTTCATTTTAGGCGGAATGCTTTATCTCTTTGCCGTGACCTACGTGCTCGGGAATCGAAAATGGAAACAAATGTTGCTGGTATCTATTATTGCGCCAATCGTCGTTTTCTATGTTTTCAAGAATGTGCTGGGAATCACGTTGCCCATGGGCATTCTTAAATTCATCCTGCGATAAGCGCAGTGGAGTGCCATACGGGCAAGCTGGATCTTTAATTATTTAAGTAGAAAGGCAGAAAAGCATGGAAGGATTGTTTCAAAGTTTTGCCGCTGTGACACAGCCGGGTGTCATTTTGTCGATTTTTATCGGTGTCGCCGGCGGCACCGTCCTGGGTGCGTTGCCCGGTTTGACTGCCACCATGGGCGTTGCGCTTCTGGTTCCTTTTACTTTCGGTATGGAGCTGATCAATTCCATGGGCATGCTGCTCGGCATATTTCTGGGGGCGATGTACGGTGGTTCGATTCCGGCGATCCTGATTCGGACGCCTGGCACACCCGCCGCTGCGGCGACAGCCATGGACGGCTACCCCATGGGTCAGCGCGGCGAAGCCGGCAGAGCCTTGTCCATGAGTTTGATCTCTTCGGTCAGCGGTAGTTTCATCGGCGTCGCTGTCATGATATTTCTTTCCCCGCAAATTTCAAAATTTGCTTTAAAATTCAGCAGCGCGGAATTTTTTTCGTTGGCAGTGTTCGGCCTGAGTATTATTATTGCGATTTCCGGGAACTCCATTTCCAAAGGCTTGATGGCCGCCTTTTTCGGATTGTTGCTCAGCACGATCGGCTCCGACCCCATCAACGGGTTGCCTCGATTTATTTTCGGCCGCATGGAGTTGTATGAGGGGCCTCCGTTTATTCCTACGCTCATCGGCCTGTTTGCGGTGTCCGAAGTGTTGGCCGGCGCCGAGAAGATCATATCAGCAAAAAAAATCAATGCAAAAGTCGATCGGATTCTTCCCGCCCGAAAAGATTTTATCAAATGTTTTCCCACGATCGTAAAATCAGGTCTGATCGGATGCTTTATCGGTGCGATCCCCGGAGCGGGAGGCGATATTGCCGCCTTTGTCGCTTACGGGGAGGCCAAGAGATCATCAAAAACACCGGAAGACTTTGGTCATGGAGCCATAGAAGGTGTTGCCGCTCCCGAAGCCGCCAATAACGGTTGCGCCGGGGGTGCCATGATCCCGCTGCTTTCTTTGGGCGTGCCGGGCGATGCGGTCACAGCGATCCTTCTGGGGGCTCTTACGATGCAAGGTCTTCAACCCGGTCCGTTGATGTATTTGGAGCATTTGCCGGATGTGCATAACATCTTCGCTGCCATGATCATTGGATGTTTCTGTGTATTTATTGTCGGTGCGCTGGGTATGAAAGTATTTGCCCGGGTCATATCCATTGACAAGAAATTGCTGCTTCCTTGTATTATGATCCTGTCTCTGGTCGGCTCCTATTCGATGCGCAACAACATCGTGGATGTATACATTACCATCATATTTGGGATCATCGGGTATCTTTTCCAAAAGTATCACTATCCGTTGTCTCCGATCCTGCTGGCCTTGATCCTTGGACCTATGGCTGAGAGAAATCTTCGCAGATATCTGGTTATCAGCAGCG
>JAQUXD010000114.1:3412-5308 GCA_028692535.1 Eubacteriales bacterium
ATCATATTTGGGATCATCGGGTATCTTTTCCAAAAGTATCACTATCCGTTGTCTCCGATCCTGCTGGCCTTGATCCTTGGACCTATGGCTGAGAGAAATCTTCGCAGATATCTGGTTATCAGCAGCGGCAATTTCGACTTTTTCTATACAAGGCCGATCTGCACAGTGCTGCTCCTTGCTGCGGTGGCGTCCCTGATTATTTCCGTACTCAATCAGCGGAAAATCGCCAGAAATTTGGCAAAAGCAGAGGCTGAAGGGCGTTACAACAATGAATTCGAGAACGATGACGGCACTCAGTGATCGTTGCGCGAAAGGGATGGATACCATGGATAATAAAACACTTGAGCGCATCAAGCGGTACAAAACCATTGCGATATTTCGGGGTGTGCCGGAAGCGCTTACACTTCCCATGGCAGAAGCGCTTTACATAGGAGGCATCCGTCTTCTGGAGATCACCTTCGACCAGCAGGATCCGGAGCGGATTCCAAAGACCTGTACCCTGATCGAAGCCCTGGTCAGCCGATTCGGAGAAAAACTGGGTATCGGCGCCGGTACGGTATTATCTGCGAAAGAAGTGCGCAGCGCCGCCGCTGCAGGAGCGTCTTTCATGCTCGCGCCGAACACGGATCCCCTGGTGATCCGTACAGCATTGGAAGTGGGAGCAGAGCCCATACCGGGCGCCTTTACGCCAACGGAAACGGTCGTGGCCGCACAGGCAGGCGCCTCGTTGATCAAGGTTTTTCCTGCGGGAATGCTGGGCCCTGCTTATATCAAAGCCCTTGCGGCGCCACTCAGTCATGTCCGCTATTTAGCTGTGGGTGGCATCACGGCAGAAAACCAGCAAGCGTATCTGGACGCAGGCGCAGTCGGAACAGGTGTGGCTTCCGGTTTGGTAGACACGGAACTTGCCCGGAAAGGCGCGTTTCGAAAAATCACCGAGCGAGCCATGCAATACAAGCTTTGGGAATAAGAGGAGGACCGGCCGATGGGATACATCGTTACGATAGATTCGGGGACGAGCAACACCAGGATGTACCTGTGGGAGGAGCAGGGCGCATGCCTGCATGCCTATCGGGCAGCCGTTGGCGTCCGAAATACGGCCATGGACGGCCATAATCGCGCGCTTCAGGATGCTGTGAGGGAGGGTTTGAGCAACTTGCTCGCGGCGGGAAGCGTCCCTGCCGATGATGTGAAAATGATCATTGCAGGAGGCATGATCACTTCCAATGTGGGCCTGTACGAACTTCCTCATGTGAAAGCGCCTGCAGGAAAGCAGGACCTGGTAGATGGCATTCGGGCTGTTGTGATCGATACGGTCAGTGCGCACTCGATCCATTTTATCCCCGGTGTGAAAAATACTGTTGAATCAGTAGGCGAGAACAATTTCGAGGCCATGGACATCATGCGGGGGGAAGAAGTTGAGACGATGGCAGTATTGGAAAAGGTGAGGCCGGGAATACCCAGCTTGCTGATCCTGCCGGGATCCCACACGAAATTTGTCTCTGTTGATTCCTCCGGACAGATCACAGGCTGTCTCACTACGTTGACGGGGGAGCTGTTGTCCTGCATTACCGAGTATTCGATTTTGGCTGACGCAGTCAAGAAATCATACGTACAACCCGACACCTATGATAAAAATATGGTGATCAAAGGATACGAAGCCTCCGGTGCAGTCGGCTTTAGCAGAGCCGCATTTTCCGCAAGGATCCTGAATCAGTTTACCGATAAGAAACCGGCGCAGATCGCAAATTTCCTTTTGGGTGCCATTCTGAACCAAGATATAACCGCATTGAAGCACTCTTCCGCTTTGAGGCTTGAGAAAGATCATAGAATAGTCGTGTGCGGAGACTCCGCAACGGGCAAGGCTCTTGGGGACCTTCTGGAGCGGGACGGATC
>JAQUXD010000115.1 GCA_028692535.1 Eubacteriales bacterium
CGCAGACTGACATCGTAATCGATGGACAGCCTTCCTTTTCCGTTTGCATCCGGGAGATAATCCGTGATGCTGTTGGTGAGCACTTCCATGCCCACGGCGCCAAAGGGAGTATCGTAATACCCTTCGAATCGTTTTCCCTTTTCAAACTCGATCATGGTGGAAGTGCCCAGCGGTTTTCCGCTTCGCTTCATCTTGACCTTGTTTTCGCAGATGGCCAGGGACGTGCGGCAGCCTTCCAATCCGGAGAGCTCGCTTTCCAGATAGGTAACATACGTGGTCTTCCCGCGCTTGTAGAGCTTGCCTTCCGTGATGAATTCCACCACGTCTTCGTGCTGGTCCTGCTCATCGCGATGGGTAACGGTCATTCCCTTTATTTTTAGCATAATATCTCTCATATCCCAATTCCACGATCCTTTCAATGATCTCTGGGTACGTCATTCCAATGTCCATGCACAGCAGCGGAAACATGCTGGCGTGGGTAAATCCCGGTATCGCATTGATCTCGTTGAGGTACAGCTCCATCGTGTTGCGATCCATCAGGAAGTCGATGCGGGCATATCCCTGACAACCCAGCGCCAGGTAAGCCCGGGCAGCCATGTCCTGCAGTTCCTCTTTCTTTTCGGGCGGGATATCCGCCGGGATGCAGATCTTGCTGGCTGCGTCGAAGTACTTGGACTTGTAATCGTAATATTCGGCGGCAGGCAGGATCTCGCCTACGGCGCCCAGCGTCAGCTCGTAGTTCCCCAGCACCGATGTCTCCAGTTCTCTGCAGAAGATCCCCTTTTCGATCAGAAGACGGTCATCGTATTGCGCGGCGGTCTGCAGCGCCTCGGGAAGCTTATCGGGGCCGGTCACCTTCGAAATTCCCACAGAGGAACCCATATTGGAAGGCTTTACGAATACCGGATAGCCCAGTTCCTTCTCTGTCTGATCCAGGATCTGTTCGTATCCCTGATTCAGATCTTTCGCGTTGAGGGCGATATAGGGTGCCTGACGGATTTTTTCGTGGGCGAAGACCTTTTTCGCCGTCACCTTGTCCATGGAAGTGGCGGCGCCCAGGACGCCGCAGCCGCCATAGGGGATGTTCAACAGCTCCAGCAGGCCTTGCACCGTGCCGTCTTCACCGTTGGGCCCGTGAAGGATGGGCAACGCGAAGTCGATGCGGTCCGACAGGGTATTGGGCCCTTGTCCTAATATGCAGAGGCTGAAGTGAGCCGGATCGCTGCGCAGATCCTCTTCGGCTTTGGCCTGCCACGTTCCGGGGATCAGCGCCTCCAATGGGCCTTCGTAGAGCAGCCACTGCCCCTGCTTCGTGATGCCCAGCATCACGACCTGAAATTTCTCCGGATCGATGGCCCGGATCACCGATGTAGCCGACATCAGCGAGACTTCGTGTTCTCCGGATTTTCCTCCGAAAATGACTCCGATCCTGGTTTTACTCATTGCGCGCCTCCCGGAGCAGTGCTTCCAACTTCTCTCGTCCAAATTTGTATTTCTTAAGGCAGAAATGACAGATAATCTCTGCGCCGCCGTCCTCCTCGATCAAATGCACCAAGTCCTTTTCTCCTATGGAAATCAATGCCTTTTCCATACGCTTGGTATTGCAGCCGCAATGCCAGCGAAGGCTGCGCTCTTCCAATACCTGCGGCCTGTAGGCCGGCGGCATGTCTCCCAGGAGGCGATCCATGAGTTCTGCGGGACTGTTGACCTGGGGAATGTATTCTGTAAGAGATCTTAGGGCGGCGATGCGCTCTTCCAGAGCATCCAGACACTCTTCTTCGGCGCCGGGCAGAACTTGCAGAATCATGCCGCCGGCGGCTTGTACGTTCAGATCCGGTCCGATACGGACGCCCAAGGCCACCGAGGAAGGTTGCTGCTCCGACAAAAGGAAGTAGTGGGCCAGATCTTCGGCGATCTCCCCGGACACCAGGTTGATACGCCCCAGATAAGGCTCCTTGAGCTTTAAGTCTTTGATGACCGTCAGCGTTCCTTTTCCCACGGCCCCGCCCACGTCGAGCTTCCCGTCGGCCTTAAGCGGAAGCTCCACGTCCGGGTCGGCGATGTAGCCCTTCACCCGACCCCGGCCGTCCGCCGAAGCTAAAATCTCGGCCGCGGGGCCGTCTCCCTTCACCTGCAGGGTGAGCGTGCAATCCTCGTCCTTGAGCATCAATCCCATGAGCCCCGCCGCAGTGAGCACACGGCCCAGCGCAGCTGTCGCCAGATTGGTGGCATTGTGTATGATTTTGGCCTCTTGTACCATTTCCGTGGTGATGGCCAGGTAAAGCCGATAAGATCCGCTGGAATCCACGGCGATGATCGTATTGTTCATAAACGGTTCTTTCCGATATACTCCGATATCTCTTCTTTCATCTTTTGTGTCAACGCCAACGAAGCGTCTCTGCTGCTTTCCTTCGCCGACAGATAAACCTTCAGTTTCGGCTCGGTGCCCGAAGGCCTTGCGATCAGCCCGGCGCCATTTGACATGGTGTAGCGGAGCACTTCCGACCGGGGCAGTCCGGTATCGTGATGCTTGTAATCCACAAAGCTTTGGACAGGGCTGCCCGCAAAGGTCTTTGGCGGATCTTTGCGAAGAGCTTCCAGTACGTCGTTCATGGCGGCCATGCCCGCGGAGCCCTCGAAGGCAAATTCTGCGATGTCATCCACATAATACCCGTACCGGTCATACAGTTCCGTAAGCCGGTCACCCAGGGTCATGCCTTGTGATTTATAATGCGCGGCCATCTGGCAAACAAGCATGGCGCCGTTCACGGCGTCCTTGTCTCGCACGTAGGATCCGGACAGATAACCGTAGCTCTCCTCAAAGCCGAAGAAGTACCGATCTTCCTGTCCGTCACGTTCCAGTTGGCCGATGATCTCTCCGATATATTTGAATCCGGTGAGTACTTCCCGCATTTCCAGACCGTAGTGATCACAGATCTCCCGTACCATGTTGCTGGTGACGATAGTCTTGATCACAATGGGATCTTTGGGTCGGGCCTTCCTTGCGCACAGAAAATCCAGAAGCAGCAGACCCGTTTCGTTTCCTGTGAGCAGATCCGGTTCCCACCACTGGGTTCCCGGTTCACATATGGCAACTCCGATCCGGTCCCCGTCGGGATCCGTGGCCAGGAGCAGATCCGGCGTTTCCAACCGGCGACACAGGGCAAGGCCTTCGGCCAAAGCCTCTTTTTTCTCCGGATTGGGATAGGGGCAGGTCGGGAAATTCCCATCAGGCTCCCGCTGGCTCTCCACCACATGCACGGTTCCGACGCCGATCTCCTTCAGGATCCGCAGCACCGGTTTGAGCCCGCTGCCGTTCAACGGCGAAAACACTACCTCCAGATCCTTGCAATCCGTAGGAACACCAGCCCCCAACACCGCTTCGATATATCGCTCGACCACGGCCTGCTCGATCAGGGTGATCGGCGCATGCGCGCCGGTTTTTCGGACATCCCGAAAGGGGTCCAGGCGATGAATGTATTCCAGTACTTCGTCGGCGGCTTCCAGTGTCAGCTGGCAGCCTTCCTCGTTGTAAACTTTATATCCGTTATAGATCGCCGGATTGTGGCTGGCCGTGACCATGATCCCGGCAGAAGCTTTATAATAGCGAACCGCAAAGGACAGCATGGGCGTAGGGGATGTCTCCGGATACAAATAGACCCGAATGCCGTTGGCCGCCATGATCCGTGCCGCTGTGTCTGCGAATTCCCCGGACATGTTGCGTGTATCATAGGAAATAGCGATGGAGGGCGCTTCCGGGAAATGCTTCAGCACATAGTTCGCCAGACCCTGCGTAGCCTTTCCCACAGTATAAATGTTCATCCGGTTGGTGCCGGCACCCAAAATGCCCCGCAATCCTCCGGTCCCGAATTCCAATTCTTTATAAAAAGCTTCGTGGATCTGTGACAGCGCTTCGTCCCTGCGGTCGGTGCTTTGCATTTCGTTCAGAGCCGCAAGCTCTTCGTAAACGCCATCTCCCGGAACGGTATTGCTCAGCCAGTGGTTGAATCGTTCTGATACGTTATAGTCCTGATCGCTCATCACATTCCCTCCCATGTGCGGTTATTATATTATTTTACCACAAATACCCACTGATGATAAAGACGTTTCCGGCAATGAAAAAGAGGCGCTGCCCTGTCTTTCACAGGATCCGCCGCCTCTTCGTGTCTCGGAAGTTATTGAAGCGTCGACACAAATTGATTGCTTGGATTGAGCCCGTGACAAACACAGGTGCTTTCCATAGGCGACCCGTTGGGATAAACGCCCACAACGCTGGGTCCGCTTCCACTCACGAATACGGTCAGCGGGTTATACAAACTCCGGACCCAGTCGATCGATTTTTGGATCTCCGGAAACAGTCTCAATGCCGGGGCCTGCAGGTGGTTGCCCATACACGCCGCAGCTTTTGCCACATCCTTGGGCGCGGCTTCCAGCAGCGCTTTCAGATCAAAGGGCTGCGCCCGATCCTCGGGCGTCAGCGCCTGATACACGTCCCCGGTGGATACGGAAATATCCGGAGTGGTAATGAGAACCTTGCAATCCAGCGGCTCCACAGGCTGAAGCTCCGTACCCCGTCCGGTGGCCAGGCAAGCGGTAATTCCCTTGTGGACCATAAGACAAAAGGGTACATCCGAACCCAGTTGAGCGGCCAGCTCCAGCAGCGGATCGAACGCCTGCGCCGGAAGAGCCCAAAGACCCGCCAACGCCCAAAGCACGGCGGCACCGTCGGCGCTGCCGCCGGCCAGACCTGCGGCCACGGGGATCTTTTTTTCGATGTCTACTGTGATGCGTTCACACAGACCCCGATGGAATCGCTCGTGCATGAGCAACGCCGCTTGGTAAGCCAGGTTCTCAGGTCCGGTGGGCAAAAGCGGCGCGCTGGTGCGCACGTCCACAGCCAACTCGCCGGGAAACGCTTCGCAGGGCGAAGCATAAGGGGGGAGCCCTGCCGGGCAGGGCTCCCATCCTGTTTGTATCCTGTCGCAAAGGTCCACGGCTTGCATCACGGTTTCCACTTCGTGGTACCCGTCGGGCCGTTTTCCCAGCACATTCAGTATTAAATTGATTTTGGCATAGGCCTTCAGCTCTTGATATTCCATTATACTTCTCGGAAAGAATGCTCCGCCGCTGCCTACATCTCCACGATCATGGCTGTGCCCTGACCGCCGCCGATGCACAGCGTTGCCAATCCGTACTTGCTGCCCCGTTTTTTCATCTCGTAGAGCAACGTGATCAGGATTCTTGCGCCGGATGCCCCGATGGGGTGTCCCAATGCGATGGCGCC
>JAQUXD010000116.1:0-2879 GCA_028692535.1 Eubacteriales bacterium
TCCGCCACCCAATCCAAATGATAGAAATCATGGCATTGGTCAAAATATCCCTTTGCCCGCGCTGCCGCATCCGGTTCATGGGAAGGGGAGATCGCAATGCCTGTCAGACGAACCGGAGACTTGTTATCCTTCAAGCCGATGAACAGTCCCATGTAGGTGCCTTCGCTGCCTACGGCGGTAATGATCCTGGCGTCGTCGATCTTTTGCTCTGCAGCCTGGGCTGTGATCTCCTGCGCGCATTCGTAATAACCCAGCGCACCCAGCTCGTTGGATCCGCCCATGGGAATAAAGTAGGGCACGTCGCCCTGGGATTCATACTTTTGAAATGTCTCCCGGACAGCTCTTTCTTCCAGCTCAGCTTCGGAAGCATCTCCGTCGGGCTGCACCAGATAGACTTCGCAGCCCATCATGCGGTCCAGAAGGATGTTGGCCGATATTTCGCCGGGATAGGCGCCCACGGCAACGATGGTGCATTTGAGTCCGTACTTCGCAGCGACAGCTGCTGTCAGGCGTCCGTGATTGGTCTGGGGTCCGCCTACTGTGACCAGGGCGGTGGCGCCCGCCTTTTGCGCGGCGAAAAGGAAATATTCCAGCTTTCTGAGTTTGTTTCCGCCGGTCCCCAGGCCGGTCATATCGTCGCGCTTGACATACAGGTTGATCCCCAGATCCCGGGATACAGCCGGCAGATGGTCCAGCGGCGTGGGAAGGTGCAGAAATGAGACTTTTTCGTGTCCTAACAGCATAATTTCCTCCTTAGGCAGATTACGATTACAACGTGCAAAGCACAGGGTTTACCGATGCATTCTATCACTTTTTGAGAAGGCTGGCAATCGTCGGATGTACGTTCCAATATGTACACAGTTCGGCGAATTCCACTGCTTTTTCAGCGGCATCGGCGCCGATCTTTTTGCGGATACAGCGCAGCAGGATGTTCTTGGCCGTGTGCTCCAGACTGGTGAATTCGATCATGGATACTTCGTACCCGTTCAGTTCCAGTGCAAGTGCCCGAAGCGCATCGGTAAGGATGGCCGCAAAACGATCCTTTAGAATGCCATGCTTCAGAACGGCGTGCTGATCAGGGTTGTTCAATTGAGAAAACAGTTCATGCTGGCAGCAGGGCACGGACAGGATCACCTGAGCCTGCCAGTGTACCGCCTGGATCAATGCGTAATCTGTAGCTGTATCGCAAGCGTGGAGCGTCACGACCATATCAGCCCGGGCATCCCGGCTGTACTGCGCGATGTCACCGACCTGGAAGGACAGGTCTTCGTACCCCAGGGTTTGCGCCGTTCTGTTGCAGAAGGCGATCACGTCTTCTTTCAGGTCCAGACCCACAAACCGGGCCCCTAGGTTCAGCCGATTGTTCAGGTAATAGTACATCGCAAAAGTCAGGTAAGATTTCCCGCATCCGAAATCGATGATCAAGGGATGTTCCGGCAGCATGGGGAGACAGTCCTCCACGATCTCCAGGAAACGATTGATCTGACGGAATTTGTTCCGATGACGGGTTGCGATTTTCCCTTCCGGCGTCATGATCCCCAACAGGATCAGAAAGTCACAGGGCTCGCCTTCGGGCAGAAGGTATTGCTTTTCGCGGTTGTGGGACAGATCAGCAAACTTCTTTGAAGGCGGCGCGCTTAAGATCTTTTCTCTGTCGGGCTTATTGGCCAGGATGGTATAATCGCCGTCGACGGAAAAAAGGCCGGCCTGCTTGAATCGATCCCGGAGCAACTGTTCCACAAGGGAAGGGACCTCTTCGGGCTTTCTGTTTTCGTGGAAGACCTTATCCCGATGATGATATTCTGCCTGATACAGGAGTTCCTCTTTCATTTGTATCGGGCGCAGCGCCACTTTGCTGCAAGGATCGCTTTTCTTTCGCCGATCTGAAAGCACGGCCGAGATCAGCGCTTCTTCTTCCAGAAGTTTGTTTAAGAGTCGGATCGTGTCGTCCATGAAATTCGCTCCTCTTGCGGTGTTCCGCGCATGCGGTCCAGCTCGTCCTGAATGGCCTGCTGGACTTTTTGGCTTACGGTCCGGGTTTGCGCTTTCGGCATGTCCGCCGTGGATATTTTCGGAAGGATGTGTAGTTTGACCTCCGCAGGTTTCATCCATCCGTTGTGTTCTTCCATGGCTTTCCAACTGCCGTCGAGAGCGAATGGAACGATGGGGACCTGAGCTTTGAGCGCACAGCGCAGCGCGCCGGCTTTGAATTCGATCATATCGGGGCCTTTGCTGCGGGTTCCTTCGGGAAATATGATCACCGAGCGGCCTTGCTCCAAAAGCTCCTGAGCTCTTTTTAGAGATTCCAGAGACTGACGGGGGTCGCTCCGGTCCATAAAAATACAGTCGAAATGGACCATCCACATCCGGACGCCGGGAATCTTTGAGGTTTCGACTTTTGCCAGGATGCTCTTCAGTGGTCCCAACTTGCTCAGGATGATGGGGATGTCGAAATTCCCCTGGTGATTTCCGACAAAGAGCGCAGTCTCCTTCGGGATGTTTTCATTGCCTTCCACCTGTACTTTGACGCCGGCACAGGCCAACATGCATTCGGCCCATTTTCGGGCGATCTTATCCACACCCGAGTCAATGGGCTCACCGGGGATATGCTTCAGTTTAAAACGATAATAGATCGCCAAGGGGCTCAGAAGGATCAGCGACAGGCCCATGCCTGCAAACCATAAGATCGTACGTATCATTGATTATCTCCATTTTAAACATCAAGAATGTAAAAACAGTGTATCATATTTTATTCTAAATGATGGCGCTGTTTTTGGATATGTGGTAAAATAAACAGGTTTTCAACAGAAAAGAGAAAAAATTATGGAAAAAGCAAATCAACTACTCAAAATCATCAATATCGCCGTCATTGCCCATGT
>JAQUXD010000116.1:2979-5272 GCA_028692535.1 Eubacteriales bacterium
CAGAGCCGCTCCAGTTCCAGATCTCTTCCCTGGGCTATGACGATTATATCGGCCGGCTGGGCATCGGCCGTATCGACGCAGGGGTTCTCAAGGCCGCTCAGACCGTGGCTGTGGTGGGTTCCGACGGCAGCAGCCGTTTGCAGAAAGTGAATCAGACCTTTGTATACACCGGATTAAAGAGGACGGCTGTCGAGCAGGTCACCTGCGGCGATATCTGTGTTATTTCCGGCATTGGCGATATCACCATCGGAGAGACGGTTTGTCTCCCGGAGCATCCTATCAGCCTGCCCGTGATCCACATTCAGGAACCGACCATGAGCATGAACTTCATCGTCAACAAGTCGCCTTTTGCGGGCCGGGAAGGGAAGTTTGTCACTACGCGCCACATCAAGGAGCGGCTGGAGAAGGAACTGGAAGTGAACGTAGGGCTGTTGGTGGAAGCCACGGATTCCACCGATGCGTTTAAAGTGTCGGGCCGGGGGGAATTGCATCTTTCGATCCTTTTGGAAAACATGCGCAGGGAAGGCTACGAGCTTGCGGTGTCCAAACCCGAAGTGATCTTTCGGAAAAGCGAGACGGGCCGACGTCTGGAGCCGGTGGAAGAAGTGATCGTGGAAGCGCCCGAGCAGTATGTGGGCGGTGTCATTTCCGAGCTGAACCTCCGAAAGGGTATCATGGTGAGCATGGATACACAAAACGGCCGTGCCAAATTGCTGTATACGGTACCTACCCGAGGCCTTCTGGGCTATCGCAGCCAGTTTATCAACCAAACCCGCGGCGAAGGGACGATGGTTCGCCGGTTTTTCGACTACGAAGAGTACAAAGGAGAGATCCCCGGGCGCATCAACGGCGCGGTCATAGCCCAGGAAGAAGGCGTGTCCACTCCCTACGCTCTGGCCAACATCAGCGAGCGGGCCGAGCTGTTCATCGGAGCGGGCACCCGAGTCTACGAAGGCATGATCGTGGGGCTGAACAGCCGCAACGAAGATATGATCGTAAATCCATGCAAGGCTAAAAAAGTAAGCAATATGAGAGCTGCAGGCAGCGATGATGCGATCCGTCTGACGTTGCACAGGTCGTTCACTTTGGAGGAAGCCCTGGAATTCATCGATGATGATGAACTGGTGGAAATTACGCCGACGGATATCCGCCTCAGAAAAAAAGTACTGAAAGAGCTGGAGCGAAGACGGACAGGAAGGTAATACGATGAATCGAGGGGATCAGGTACGGATTCAAATCCAAAACATCGGGACAGAAGGCCAGGGCATCGGCAGGGTCGACGGAATGGTGGTCTTCGTGCCCGGCACTTTTCCCGGTGACGAAGCGGAGATTCGGATCACTGAAATGAAGAAGAATTATGCTACGGGTTCTTTGGATGCTCTGATCACGCCATCCCCCGACCGGACCGTGTCTCAATGCCCTCATACAGCCGCATGCGGCGGCTGCAAGTTTCAGGCGTTGTCTTATCCGGCTCAGCTGGCCCATAAGGAAATCCGGGTGCGGGAAGCCCTGCGGCGCATCGGAGAGATCCCGGAGCCCAAGGTGCTGCCCATAGCCGGCATGGCCGATCCTTGCGAATATAGAAACAAAGCTCAGTTTCCTGTCAGCGGCGACCAGATTGGCTATTATCGCGAAAAAAGCCACCAAATCGTCCCTATAGAATCCTGCATGTTACAGGCGCCGCCTGCAGTAGCGTTGGCAAAAGCCTTTCGATCCTTTCTCAAGGACCATCCTAAAAACATCTACCGTCATCTGGTGGTGCGAACGGCGCTCACCGGAGAAGTCATGGCCGTTCTTGTTGCCAATAAGAACGATGTTTCCCGACTGGAAGAACTGGCCGGGCGGCTGGACGATGCCGTCACGGCTCCCTATTCTTTGGAAAGCCTCATCCTGAACGTCAATAAAAAAGCCGACGTCCGTGTTTTGGGTCCGGAATGCATCACTTTGGCCGGGAAACCTGCCATACGGGACATTCTCAAAACCGGCCACGGGCAGTTGAGTGTGGAGGTTTCTCCGCTGTCTTTTTATCAGGTAAATCCGTCCCAGATGAGCGTCCTGTACGATAAAGTGTACGAATATGCGGATTTGAAAGGTACGGAAACGGTGCTGGATCTCTACTGCGGCGTGGGCAGTATCGGTCTTTCCCTGGCCGGCAAGGCCGACCGTGTGATCGGTGTGGAGAGCATTCGGACTGCCGTGTTGGACGCCAACCGCAATGCGGTGCTCAACGGCATCGTCAATGCAGAATTTATCTGGGGCAAGGCAGAAGAGATCCTGGATAAGAGGTTGACCG
>JAQUXD010000117.1 GCA_028692535.1 Eubacteriales bacterium
TCGAGGATACGGCCGCTCCGATCAGAAATACTGCCGGCGACGTGATCGGTTGCGTGCTCGTTTTTAGAGATTTCAGCGAGCGCAAGGAAAAACAACGGTATATAGAGTATCTGAGCTATCACGACCAGCTGACAGGTCTGTTCAACAGGCGCTATTTTGAGGATGAGCTAAAGCGAATCGACATCGAAAACAATTTACCGCTGACCTTTGTCTATGCCGATGTCAATGGTCTGAAAATGATCAATGACGCTTACGGTCATGATCGCGGCGATGAATTGATCCGTAGCGTTGCGGAAGCGCTGACGGCCGAATGTCGACCCGGCGATGTGATTACCAGGGTCGGAGGCGATGAGTTTGTGGTGATGATGCCTCAAACAACGACGGAAGAGGCAGAAGCCCTTCTCAAGCGTATCGACAGCCGCTTGGAAGAGATCCATATACTCGACGTGCCTGTATCCATATCGTATGGTTGGGATACGAAGGTCGATTCAGACCAATCCGCGCGAGAGATACTGCGTAGAGCGGAAAGTTCCATGTATCAGAAGAAAGAGGTCAACAGCGACGGGTTGCGGGATGAGATCCTGCGCTCTGTGATCAGCGCGCTGCGCGCCCAGGAAACTGAATCTGAAAAAGTACACGAATAGACGGAAATACAAAATCCCCCGAAAACCGGGGGATTTTGTGCTTGCAGGAAAGGACTGTGATCAGTCCTTTTTCTTTTGGCACGCAGGACAGATTCCTTCAAAGAATGTGCGATGCCGCAGGATTTGATAGCCTGTATGGGCGCTTGTCATTTCGTCAAGTTCCTTTTGATACGGCAGCGGCGCGTCACAGACGGCTCCGCATTCTGTGCATATCAAATGATAGTGAAGTTTTGCATCAGACTCGAACCGATCCGTTTGGGGCAGCTTTACATGGGATATTTTCCCTTGCCCGGTCAATACATTCAGATTGCGGTAGACTGTACCCCGGCTGATCCTTTTGTCGATCGTCCGCACATCCAGATAGATCTGATCCGCAGTAGGATGGTCAATGCGGGTTTGAACTGCATCCAGGATCATCTGGCGCTGTTTTGTATTTCGCTGCTGCTTCATCGAACAATATTTCCTTACTGCATGGATGCGCTTACCACGCCTCGGGCAGAGTCGCCTGGTTCAAGCTTTGATGATCCAGCTTGGATAACGCTACCACCTTATCCATGTCCAATCCCGCCGCCTCGGTAAACCGACGCCCGTATTCGGGATCGGCCAGGTAGCAGTGGGCTGCGTGGCGGTACTTGATGTTTTCTGTGACACTGGCCATATCTTCTGCTGTATTTGCGATCAGAGCCTTCTTCTGGTCCTCGGTCATCACGCGCCACAGATCGCCGCCTGCCCGGAAGCAATCATCGGTAGGATCGTCTTTTGGATCGTAGCGATACAGAGCGCCTTCCAGATCCAGAGGCGGCTCCATCACTTCGGGCTGCGCTGTCCATACACCGTAGCTGTTGGGCGTATAGGCCGGCGCGCCGCCGTAGTTGCCATCCACGCGCATGGCGCCGTCACGATGGTATTCGTTCACTTCGACCTTCGCCCGGTTGACAGGGATCTGATTGTGATTCACACCGAGACGATAGCGTTGTGCATCCCCGTAGGAAAATAATCTTCCCTGGAGGAATCTGTCGGGACTGAAGCCGATCCCAGGCACCACATGGGCAGGGGTAAAGGCGGCTTGCTCTACTTCAGCAAAGAAGTTTTCCGGGTTCCGATTCAGTTCCAAAACACCCACTTCGATGAGGGGGTATTCCGCATGACGCCAGATCTTGGTGATATCGAAGGGGTTCTCGTAATGATTTTTTGCCTGATCCTCGGTCATGATCTGTACATACATGGTCCATTTGGGATAGTCTCCGCGTTCAATCGCGTCATACAAATCTCTGCCGTGGTATTCTCGGTCCATGCCGTTGATCTCTGCCGCTTCCTTGTTGGTGAGATTTTTGATCCCCTGTTGAGTTTTAAAGTGGAATTTGCACCAAAACCGCTCATTTTTTTCATTATAGAAGGAGTAGGTGTGTTCACCGAAGAAATGCATATTGCGGAAGGACGCAGGAATGCCCCGGTCACTCATGACCACGGTCACCTGGTGGAAACATTCGGGCAGCAGCGTCCAGTAGTCCCAGTTGTTCTGCGCAGAGCGCCTGCCGGTGCGTGGATCTCGTTTCACGGCCCGGTTCAGGTCTGAAAAGTTGTGCACATCCCGAATAAAGAAGGTAGGAGTATTGTTGCCTACCAGATCCCAGTTGCCTTCTTCGGTATAAAACTTGACAGCTGTGCCGCGAATGTCCCGTTCACAGTCTGCAGCGCCACGTTCTCCTGCAACAGTGGAGAATCGGATGAACAAATCAGTTTCTGCACCGGGTTGGAGGACTTTCGCTTTGGTGTACTGTGAAATATCGTGGGTGACAGTCAGTTTACCGTAGGCGCCCCAACCTTTGGCGTGCATGCGGCGCTCGGGGATGACTTCTCTGTTGAAGTGGGCCATTTTTTCCATCAGCCAAACGTCTTGCATTGCCACCGGACCCCGGGGCCCCGCAGTGATGGAATTCTCGTTGTCGGGTACAGGAGCTCCGACTTCATTGGTGAGTTTTTTATGATCGCTCATGTTGATTCTCCTTTCAATCTTTTGCCCGGGCCATCCAAAGGATGTGCACCGTCACCGCAATACCGATCAATAAAAAAAGGGCAGCAAGCTTGATGTTTTGGGTCACCGCCACGGAAAGAAACAGCATGCCCCATAGCCAGATCAGGCTGATGCGGATCGTTTTCGAAGACAGGCCGGTCCTGTTTTCGTAGTTTTCGATGTGCTCACGAAAAAAAGCGATCCTCATGATCTGGGCTTTGATGCGCGGGGTCGAAGAGAAGCAAGCCACTGAAACCAGTACGAAAGGAGTGGTTGGCCAGATGGGCAGAAGAAGCCCGATCGCCGCCATGCCCAGAAAAAGAAAACCCAGTGCTGTGAGAAGAATGATTTTTACAGGCAAGTTGACACACCTCCAAACAGTAAATACTTAATAGTACTTAATACTGTTAATATATCACAAAAGAAGTGAATTGACAATCATCAACAGGTGGTTTCTCAAGGCATCAATTCATGTATAATATAAATCATGATCGATATAAATTTCAAACGAATACAGACACTATGAATAAGGAGAGGACTCATGTGGCAATGCCCAAAGTGCGGACGCGAATTTCAAAAGAAGAATCAGGAGCATTTCTGCGGCGAGCCGCCGAAAGCCATCGAGGACTACATAGCAGAACAGCCGAAAGAAATACAGCCCCTTCTGCGCCAGTTGAGGTCTGCGCTGCGGGAGGCGCTTCCGAAAGCAGAGGAGCGGATATCCTGGCATATGCCTACGTTCTGGTACAAGCAAAACATCATACATTTCGCTGCGTTCAAGCATCACATCGGCATCTATCCCGGCGATGTTGCCATGGCTCACTTTGCGGACCGATTGGAAGGCTATAAAACGAGTAAAGGAGCGGCTCAGTTCCCTTACAATAAACCGCTTCCCCTGGAGCTGATCACGGAAATCGCCAGATGGTGCTTCGAAACGGTGAATCACCACGGATAAGGAGGATACAATGCCGAAATGCAGAAAAATGCTGAATGATTGGAATGCGCCCTATATCCAATCGCTGGTGAAGTTGGTCGAAACTCAGAGCAAGGAAACGCTTGCCCATTGGGCTGCAGAATATGCGCAGAAAGTCATGCTGCCGTTGTGGCTAAAGCATTTTCCGGCGGACCTGCGACCCCGGAACGCCTTGAGCGCGGCGAAACAGTGGTTGGCAGGCGAAATCAAGCTGCCTCAGGCAAAGGATGCCATCCTGGAATGTCATGCCGCAGCGCGGAACGCAGAGGATGCGCCCTCTGCCCAAGCTGCCGCAAGGGCGATCGGGCAGAGCGCTTCCACGATCCATTCTGCAAGGCACTGTATCGGCTTGCCGATGTACGGTGCTATGGCGGTGGCCTACGACACCCTCGGCGTAGATGCCTCCTGGGCGGAACTGGAAAAGTGCGCAGCCAAAGAGTGTGGGCGGATGCTCTGGGCTCTGAAGGCGGTGTCTGTGGAAAACGAACAAAAGCCCGCAAAGATCGACTGGAAGTGCTGAGCATATAGGAGGTGACAGAATGGATTACAGGATCGAAACAATGCTGCCCGGGGATTGGTCCCAAGTGGCTACGATCTATCAAGAGGGCATCGATACAGGGTTAGCCACATTTCAAAGTGAAGTTCCAGACTGGGAAGACTGGGACAAGGGACACGTTGCTTGCTGCAGATTGGTGGCGCGCAAGAGCGATGAAGTGCTCGGCTGGGCAGCTTTATCCGCCGTTTCCAGCCGTTCGGTGTATGCAGGGATCGGAGAAGTGAGCGTCTATGTGGGGACGGCTTACAAAAAGATGGGCGTGGGCACCGCACTGCTGAACGAATTGATCCGCCAGTCCGAAGCCAACGGTTTTTGGATGCTGCAAGGAGTGATCACCAAAGAAAACACAGCCAGTATCGAACTGCACAAGAAATGTGGTTTTCGACTGGTCGGCATACGGGAACGGATCGGCAGGATGCCCGATGGAATTTGGCACGATACTGTGCTTCTGGAACGCAGGAGCCGAACGATCGGAATATAGATTTCATCGCTCTATTTCTTTGAGGGGAGGCCATCCGAATGGGCAAATCGTATCCGACCATCGGCTGCTGCGGCATCGACTGCGGTCTGTGTCCGCGGTACTACACCGAGGGCACATCCAGGTGTCCGGGCTGCGGAGGCCCGGATTTTGAACGCTTGCATCCGCCATGCGCCCACAAGACTTGCTGCAGTCAGAAGCATGGACTGGAGGTATGCGGGCAGTGTGACGAATTTCCTTGTATAAAATACGACAGAGAAAAGATCGAACGTGATTCCTTTGTCACGCATCAACGTATTTTTAAGAATCATGAACTGATCGGAAAGATTGGTTTGAATGCCTTTCTGGAACAGCAAAAGGAACGGATCAGTCTTTTGGAAAAGATGCTGGCCGACTACGACAGCGGACGAGGAAAGAGTTTTTTCTGTCTGGCCTCTGCGCTGCTTTCGCCTGAGGCTCTCCGGGAAGCTCTGATCGAAGCAGACATCCCCAGCGATCGAAAGGATCGGGAACGCGCATTGCGGGCTGCATTGACAAAAAATGCAGAGCTTGAAGGTGTCGTGTTGAAGCTGACGAAATTGTCAAGAAGTGAGT
>JAQUXD010000118.1 GCA_028692535.1 Eubacteriales bacterium
ACACGCCGGGAAGGACCGGTTCGTCAGGGAAATGACCCTTAAATATTTCCCGGTCGGGATCCACATAAAATGATCCTTCGATACAAGTACCCTCCGTCATGGACAGCACACTGTCCACTAAAAGCATAGGATCCCGATGGGGAATGATTTCCATAATCTGCGCTCTGTTGAGCTGTGCTTCACCCATTGTTATTCTCCTTCTTCTCTGCAGCCTCCATTGCGAAGAGCGCAGCACCGATGGCACCGACTGCCTGCGTATAAGGCGCTGCCTGCACATCTTCTTTCAATTCCCGGCTCATGGCTTCCACCATATTCTTGTTCAAGGCGACGCCGCCGGTCATGACTACTTTAGGTTCCACCCCCACTCGCTTGCACAGACCCGCCACCCGTTTGGCGATGGAGACCAGTGCGCCCTTTGCCACATCTTCCCTGCGCGTGCCCATGGACAGTTGCGAGATCACTTCACTTTCCGCAAATACCGTGCACACGCTACTGATTTGGATTTCACGGGTCGATGCGCCTGCCAGATCGGATAGTTCATCCAACTTGCACCCCAGGACTCTGCCCATCACTTCCAAAAACCGCCCGGTGCCGGCAGCGCACTTTTCGTTCATCGCAAAATTTGCAACTCTGCCCAGCGGATCCAGACGAATGACTTTGGAATCCTGTCCGCCGATATCGATGATCGTGCCCGTTCCGCTTACAAGATACGATACGCCTTTGGCGTGACAGCTGATCTCTGTGATCTGCTTGTCGGCCACATCGCACAGGAGCCGTCCGTACCCGGTAGCCACCGTATATACAACGTCTTCCATTGTGAGGCCCGCCTCGTGGAGAAGTTCTGCTAGCACCAACTCCAGACCATTGGTGCCTGTTCCTATATTTACAACCTTTTGTGCTACAAGGTTTGCTTTTCCGTCGATTAGCGCCGCTTTGGTGGAAGTGGAGCCGATGTCAATTCCTAAATACATATATCCCTTTCTTTTCAGGTGATTTACGCCAGCATTTCGGCAAAGCTTTGAACACGCGTCTCGATTTGGGCAAAAGAATCCATCTGCTGCTCCGTTTCCAGATAAAGCACCGGAATACCGGCCCGTTCCAGTTCTTCTTTATAGATCGGATAGTCGAATTCCTCCGGATCACAAAACTTCATCATGAAAACGACGACACCCTTGGACCCGGTATTCCGGACCTGCTCGATCAGCATCTGACCCCTGGTTTTTTCGACTTCATACAGGAACGTGCAGCCCTGCTGGTCGACGATGCGCCAGGCCAGCCGCTGGATCACGTTGCCGCTCTTTCTGGACAGCGCCCGGAACTGCCTGGATTCCTGGGCTAAATCATCGGCAGCGATCGCTACATTGTTTTTTGCAAAGATGTCCAGCAATGCCGGCGGTTCGGCAATCAGTCCGGTGGCTACAACTTTGATCCCGGGAAAAGGCTTTACCGATTCTTTTTTTAGGGCTTCTGTGAGCTTGTTTATTTTATCTGTGTAAGCCTTTTTATCGGAAAAGTATGCAGCCTTGATAATGAGGTGCCGGCTTCGGGCATTGATCATTTCGGGGTGTTCTGCTGCCACGCTGACAAATTCCCGCATCGCGCTGCGATAGGCTTCATACACGGCAAACGCATCTTCCAACATTGCATCGGTGATGGGCTTTTCTGATATTTCCTCCAACGCTCCGCGTACCCGCTCCAATTCTTCCGTCATGTAAACAAACCCTGCATCGATTCGACGATTCTGGGGATAGACCATAGGTATGACGGGGATCCGGGGCGCGCTCACCTTCCAGTTTTCGCAGATGCACTTCAGCGTATCGCAAAACGTGGGAATGATCACAGCCTTGAGCATGTCGTAAGCGCCCTTCATGCTGTATTCGATATTGGACCGCATAATGGAACAGCAGAAGGTTTGCAGATAGCGGTCTGCCAGTTTCAACTCCGTGTCTCCGCCCCACATGCCAACAGGCAACATCCCTGCAGCATAGATCAGCTCCTCCGGAGCATAGATGGGAAAGCAACCGATGGCTTCTTTCCCGGTCTCTTTCATAGTTCTCATGACCGATTTATAAGGAGAAAGCGCAATAGCTTCCAATTCTTGTATGATCGATACGGCGTTGCTCATCATCCCTTCCTCCTGGCTTCTTTATTTTCTTCCATCATCTCCACCAATGCCTGGATCCGGGTCTCGTACTGCGCCTCGGAAAAAGCCCGGGGATCCGTCTGATCTCCGTCGAACACCACGGAAGGAATTCCCGTGGCTGCCTCCACTCTTCGCTGTATTTCGTACTGCCTGAAGTCCATGAGTTTGCAGCTTCTGTTGGAGTGGTACACAATACCGTCCAGACTGAAATCCTTCACCAATCGAACCACGTTATCTTCGTCATAATCCAGATTTCGATTCGCATAGTTGGAGGCGTAGGCTTTTGCCATGCCGGATAGGTCGTTCTTCTCGTAGCGGACATTCCAGGAGTCCGGGTACGTGGATGTGACCATATTGATGCCGTACTTTTTGAGGGCCTTGAAGGTGGTGGACAGATGCGGCCAACAGGCAATGCCGTCCCACATGACCCGATATTGTTCTTCCGCCGAGTTCCAGGGCCCGAGACCCGCTTTGGCTTTGGCTTCCAGTTCGTCATGCCACATTTTAAAGAGTCTGTGCCCATCGGCGTTGCCGCGCATGCACACGATCATGGCCATGTAGTTGAACATGTCGAAACCGTTCAAGGGAGAAGGGATCACTTTCGCCCAATCCGTCGCCTTCTTCCACCATTCGCATGTGGCATTGGACAGTTCCATCACTTCGCCGAACTTGTCGTAATCGAACTTTCGCTTCGTAAAATCCTCCAGCTGTCCGATCGCATATTCGATCTGGCCTCTCATGTAACGGATGCTGTGCTCCGGAACCTCATAGGTATGGTTGAAGGGCATGTCGAAGAGGATCAGCGGGATCTGCAGTGTTTTGGACAGATTCTCATACCACTTGATTACCGTGTTGCAGATGTTGCTGCAGCAGAACAGGAGATCCGGCATGGGGATATCCTGGGCTTCCGCCTTTTGGATGTCCGCATATCCAAGGTTGACTCGGGCATAGGAGCAGTTATCCGAAGAATACCCTTTGCCTTCTGCATTCTCAATAAACTCCAACGCGCCTTTCCTTGCTCCGATGGCCGCGGCATGGTTTTCCGGATATACAGTGGCCAGATCCATGGTTTCCAGCAATTCCTGAGGGCAGATCGACGTAGCCCAGACGACAGGTTTGCCTTCTGCTTTGGCTTGCAGAGCGCCTTCGTAATGCTTGGCGACCAGCTGGTTCAAAAAATCTTTCGAGGTCAGTTTCTTATCATCATCCATCTTTCAGTACTCCTCTATTTCTTTGAATAGTCGTAAAACCCGTGTCCGGTTTTTCTACCGAGACGTCCCGCGTCCACCAGACGCTGGATCTGAGGGCTGGGGCGAAAGCGGTCTCCGTAAGCCTCAAAGAGAATCTGATCGATGGGTTGATTCAAATCGTGTCCTGTGTGATCGAGTAGCTTGAAAATGCCCAGGGGGTGCCCCAGTCCGTACACACAGATCTTATCCACATCTTCCACAGTGCACACGCCTTCCTCAACCAAGCGACAGGCTTCCAGATAAAATACATGAAAAAGTCTGTTCAATCCGAACCCGACGACATCCTTGACCCGGACCGGCTCTTTTTCGATGTCCGTCATCAGTTGGGTGATCGCCTGGACAGTCTCCTCGTCCGTCAGGAGGGCCGGGATGATTTCAACGAGCTTCATCACACTTGCGGGGGAGTTGAAGTGTGTCCCGATGAATTTCCCGACTCTCTCCCTGCTTACGGCCGAGGCGAGTTTCGTTATAGAAATACTGGAGGTATTACTCGCGATAATGGTTTCTTTTTTGCAGATGGCATCCAATTGCTGATAGACGCCGGCTTTGATCTCAAAATTTTCGAGAACAGCTTCGATCACGACATCGCAATCGGCCAGATCCTTCAGCTCGGCGGTCGTTCGAACGCAGTTCAGAACAGCCTGCTTTTCTTCTGCAGGAAATCTTCCCTTGGCGATGCTTTTGTCCAGCACACCCTCCTGCTTTACCTTCCCTTTTGCAGCCAGCTCCGGCGTCACATCGCTGAGGATCACCGTCATGTTCTTTTTTGCAAAGCATAAGGCGATCTCCGCGCCCATCATTCCGGCGCCTACAACGCCTATTTTTCTCATCGTCATGTACTTTCCCTCTCGTTCTGCTGTCTATTCGATATTTTTAATGATCATTGCGGTTCCCATACCACCGCCGATGCAAAGCGTTGCCAGACCATATACAGCCTTTCGGCGTTTCATCTCGTAGATCAACGTCGTTAAAATACGCGTACCGCTGTTTCCCAGCGCATGTCCGTGGGCGATGGCGCCGCCGTTCACATTGACACGGGAATACAGGTCACTGCCCATGTCCATTCCCAGTTCTTTTAAGCATCCCAGGCTTTGAGCCGCGAAAGCTTCGTTCAACTCGAATAAATCGATGTCCTCCAGTGAAAGCCCGGCTTTCTCCAATACTTTTCGCACCGCAGGAACAGGACCCAGGCCCATATAACGCGGATCCACGCCGGCGCTGGCCATGCTGACGATTTCCACCAGAGGTTTCAGGCCCAGCGTATCGGCTCTTTCCTGAGACATCACGACCACCGCGGAAGCGCCGTCGTTCATGCCCGAAGCGTTGCCGGCTGTTACTGTGCCGGTGCCGTCCCGTTTGAATGCAGGTTTCAGCTTCGCCAGCGTTTCCAGTGTCGTATCCGGTTTCGGGTGCTCATCCACCTCGAATAAAAAGGAGGTTTTACGATCCGAGACTTCGAAGGGAAGGATCTCATCCGCAAATTTCCCGGCTTCCAGCGCCGCCTTATATTTCATTTGACTGTCCAGAGCGAATCGATCTTGTTCGTCCCGGGTGATTCCGTGTCGTTCGGCCACATTTTCCGCCGTAAGACCCATGTTGGTATCCGGATACAGGGCTTGAGGCTGTACGATGGTGACGCCGCGGGTAAATGTGTCATATAGTGTTTTATCGCCCATTCGAAACGGCTTATAGCGCATAGAAGGATCAAAGTAGAAAGGCATCCGTGACATCACTTCCACTCCGCCGGCCATAATGA
>JAQUXD010000012.1 GCA_028692535.1 Eubacteriales bacterium
AATAAAAAAAAGGACGGCCTTGAACCTCGGCCGTCCTTTTCCATTTGTTATACAGCGCGGGTGATTTTTCCCGAACGGATACATCTCGTGCATACATTCTTTCTGGTTACTGTACCGTTTTCGTTGACCTTAACCGTCTGAATATTCGCATTCCATTTTCTTCTCGTATGTCTGTTGGAATGGGACACATTATTTCCTGAAACCTGGCCTTTGCCGCAAATCTCACATTTTCTGGACATATTCTGCACCTCCTTTTGCACCCACTGGGGGTTTATATATTTCACAAAAGAGGCACGTTGCCTCCTCTTGATTTCAAACAAACGTTATTATAGCACATGGATTTCGATCTGTGCAACTTTTTTATGCAATATTTTTGATATGTGTTAAAATATCAATCGAGATAACAGAATGGCAGGAACAACAAATGCTATACAGAGAAGTCAACCGCATAGGAGCAATCAGTATCAATCATTCCGTTTTGGACGAAATGATCGCTGACGCTTTCCTTCACTGCGAAGGAAAGGCCTGGCTTGCGAATTATAAGGGAGCTGTTTCGGACGTGACGATCCGACTGCGCAATTTTGACGCACTTGCCGAAAAAGTCGTAAAAATGACGGATAAGGGTGTATTTGTGCGATTGTACGTGATGCTCAAGTTTGGCTCCAGCATAGCGGAGGTGACGGCCGGCATCATGGATCGTCTTGCGTTTTCCATGATGGAATATCTGGAGCTTCCCATTGACAATATCGAAGTGATCGTAACGGGTATGCTTTCGAAAAATGTGGCCAAACGGAATATACGGACGGATTATCGTACATTACTGAACAGCAGGGCAGGGAAAACATGATCAAGAAAATCGATCGACACGGTTGCATGGACGCCCTGCCGGGGATCGGGCCGAAGAAAGCGGAGGCTTTCGGCAGACTGCAGATCTTTTCGCCCTGGGATCTGCTGTTTCATTTCCCCAGAGAATATCAGGATCTGCGTCAGTGTGCCGAAATAAGCGCGCTCCGTGACGGAGACAAAGCCTTGGTCTGCGCTAAGGTCTTAATGATTATCAAAGGAAAAGGATTCGGAAGAAAGCGGACGCTGCGACTGCTGGTGGAAGACGGAACGGGTCGGATGGAAGTTCTGTTCTTTATGAGCGGTTACATGGATCGGGCTTTTCAGCAGGGCCTCCCGTATTTTTTTTACGGAAAGGTTCGTGTGGAAAACGGAAGATCACGCATGCTTCATCCGGATTTCATGACCTTCGACGGAGAGGCGTCCGGTCGGATCCAGCCGATTTATCCTCTTACGAAAGGATTGACGCAGAAGGATCTTCGCAAACATATCAGTGCGCTTCTTTCGGACAGCGATGATCTTCCGGAGACTTTGCCGCATGCGATCCTGCAAAAGAAAAAGCTGTGCGGACTGGCTTATGCCCTGAAAAATATTCATTTCCCGGAAGATGAACAGAAGTACAAAGAAGCACGATATCGACTGATCTATGAGGAACTGTTCTTTCTGCAAGTCGCGCTGCAGTTATCTCGTGAGCGTTTCGGCAAAGGACAGAGCGGGATCTCCTTTTCCCGGAAAGCGAAGATGGAAGAGTTTGTGTCGGGGCTGCCGTACGCGCCAACGAAAGCTCAGCGGCGCGTGCTGACCGATGTGGAAAAAGACATGGAATCGGCCCGGGCAATGAATCGTCTCATTCAAGGAGATGTGGGTTCCGGGAAAACGCTCATTGCCCTGGCAGCCCTGTACAAGGCCTCAAAATCCCGATATCAAGGCGCTTTTATGGCGCCGACGGAATTACTGGCGCGGCAGCACTATGAGACGCTGCAGGCCGATTTGGGTCCTCTGGGCGTCCGAATCGCCTTCCTGTCGGGCACCCTTGGTTCAAAACAAAAGAAAAAAACGCTGAACGATCTGAAAGCCGGACAGATTGATGTCATTGTAGGCACCCACGCCATCGTTTCCGAGGGGGTGCAGTTCGACAATCTCGGATTGGTCATTACAGACGAGCAGCATCGTTTCGGCGTCAATCAGCGACTTCTTCTTTCCAAGAAAGGCGAAAACCCGGACGTGATGGTGATGACAGCTACGCCGATCCCTCGTACTCTGGCAGTCGTTATGTACGGAGATCTGGATATTTCCGTCATCGACGAAATGCCGCCGGGAAGGATCCCGATCCTCACGGAGCGTTTCACGGAGGAGACGAGACAACAAGCTTATCTGCAAATGGAAAGGGAAGTACGTATGGGGCATCAGGCATATGTGGTGGCTCCACTCATTGAAGATTCCGAAGTGTTGGACAGCCGTTCTGCGGAATCCCTTTTCCTGGAAATCAAAAACCGTTTTCCGGACGAGGATTGCGCATTGCTTCACGGAAATCTTCCGCAGGCAGAAAAAGACCGGATTATGGAGAAATTCTACAAAGGAGATATCAGCATTCTTGTCTCCACCGTTGTGATAGAAGTCGGCATCAATGTGCCCAACGCCACAGTAATGCTGATCGAAAACGCTGAACGATTCGGGCTGGCGCAACTGCATCAGTTGCGCGGGCGCGTCGGACGCGGAACCGATCCGTCCTGCTGCCTGATCGTCAGCAACGATCAAAGTGAAATCGCTGCCGCAAGAGCAGAAGTGTTTTGCGGAACGAACGATGGATTTGTTATTGCAGAAAAGGATTTGGAACTGCGCGGTCCCGGCGAAGTGTTCGGGATCCGTCAGCATGGCTTGCCTGAACTGATCCTTGCCGATCCGGTGAAGCACTATCACGTTTTTTCGGAGAGCAGAGAAGATGCCGTTGAATTGCTGCGAGCCGATCCTTTTCTGACTGCGCCGGAAAACAGGGAATTCGAAGCCTCTTTGAAGAGAAAATTCGACCTGACGGAAACCGTCGTCCTGTAGTTTTCATACCGGTGTGCTTGAATCCCCATCACGCACATGCTAAAATGTTTTGAAGGAAAGGCAGGCATACATGCGTATTATCGCCGGCAGCTGCAAAGGCAGAAAATTGAAAACACCAAAAGGAGACGAGATCAGGCCAACTTCTGATCGTGTTAAAGAAGCTGTTTTCAGCATACTGGTGCCGTTCATCAATGAAGATACAGTCGTGGCGGATCTTTTTTGCGGAACGGGAAACATGGGACTGGAAGCCTTGAGCAGAGGCGCGGGAAGGGCATACTTCTCGGACCTTTCCAAGGATAGTCTCGCTTTGGCCATGGAAAACATCAAAGCTTGCGGCTTTGAGGAAAAAAGTATCCTTTTAAAGGGAGATTACCGTCAGAATCTCCAGCGCATACGGGAAAATGTAGATATCTATTTCCTCGATCCGCCCTACGACGGCGACATGCTTACAAAGGCGCTTGCAGACTTATCCGGATTGGAGACGTTGAGCGAAGAAGCGATCATCGCCTGCGAGCACCGAAGCAGACAGGCGCCGCCTGAAATTGTCGGTCGTCTGCATCTATGGAAACAACGGCGCTACGGCGCTACATCCGTCAGTATTTATAAGCCGGACGAAAGAGGTTGATCACTTGAAAAAAGCATTGTACGCAGGATCTTTCGATCCGATCACCGCAGGGCATCTGGATGTGATTAACAGGGCGTCCAGGCTTTGCGACACCCTTGTAGTCGGAGTCATACAGAATCCTTCGAAAGCTTCAGCCTTCACAGGCGAAGAACGAATGGCCATGATTCGCAAAGCAACGGAGCATCTGCCCAACATTCAGATCGATCGATTTGACGGACTCCTAGCTCATTACGTACTGCAGCACGATATCACGGTCGTCATCAGGGGACTGCGGGCGACGATGGACTTCGAATACGAAATTCAAATGGCACAAATGAATGCCCGGCTCTACAGCAACCAGGCAGAAACGATTTTTTTGATGACGAACCCCGAGCATTCTTTTATCAGCTCCAGCTTGATGAGAGAAGTCTTTGCCCTGGGCGGAGATATTGCCGGTCTGGTGCCGGAATGTGTCCTTGAAATGATGAAATCAAAAGCTTTAGCGTCGAAAGGGGAATAGCATGAAGGTATTGGAATTATTGGATGAATTGGACGAAATCATCGAAGTGGCTTCGTCGGTGCCGATGTTTAAGAAAGTGGTCGTAGATCCTGCAGAAATTCAGGAGATCGTCAAAGAAATCCGAATCGAGCTGCCTGACGAGATCCAACAGGCACAATGGATCAAAAACGAAAGGACCAGGATTCTGGACGAAGCAAAGGCCGAATATGAATCGCTTCTTAAAGAGGCCATGGCCAAAGCAGAATCTCTGGTGGAGACCGACGAGATTACAGTTAAAGCAAAAGCCAGGGCAGAGGAGATCATTCGCGTGGCGAAGGAACACTCCTCGATCATGAAAATGAGTATTCTGGATTATACAGACAGCATGCTGTACAATCTGCAGGAAAAAATGGATCAGCTCTATGCCATGTATTTTACAGACATGTATAACGACTTGCAGAATACATTCGATAAGATCAATCAGAATATTTCTTCCAGCCGTAACGAAGTGAAGGATCAAATTTATAAAACCCAGGTCGATAAGGGCGAGTGACTTCTGCAGCCGGCGCCGATGCGCCGGCTGTTTTAACGGGAGATAATATGCGTATTGCAGGCATCATATCCGAATTCAATCCATTTCATAAAGGGCATCGGTACCTGATCGATACCGTGCGACGGGAGTTGAAGCCCGACGGCATCATCTCCGTGATGAGCGGTAATTTTGTGCAACGGGGAGAGCCGGCCATGTGGGATAAATGGATCCGGGCCGCCTGCGCTGTGGAAAACGGCGTGGATCTGGTTTTGGAATTGCCGGTATGCTACGCCGTCAACAGCGGTGAGGAATTTGCGCGGGGCGGAATCGGCATTTTGCAAGGCACAGGGATCGTCACGGATCTGGCCTTCGGCAGTGAGAGCGGTCTTGGAAACGACCTGGAAAGCGCCGCTGGTTCGCTGGTGGAGGAAAATGAAGTTTTTTCGGCAACATTAAAAGCTTCCTTGCATCAAGGCGTGTCTTATCCCGTTGCCTATGAACGAGCTGCGCGGACCCATCCGGAGTTGCAGCTTCCGGAACGAAAACGTATGTTGCGAATGTCCAATGATATTCTGGCGCTGGAATATATCAAGCAGATGCGGCGTATGGAGGCATCCTTTGCTATTTTACCGATCAAACGCATCGGTCCGGGCCACGATGAGGAAGGTACACGAATGGGCTATGCCTCAGCCAGCACGATTCGACAATCGATCAGTGAAGGGCTGCCCGCCGAAGACTGGACGCATTATCTTCCGGCGCCGACAGCAAAGCTCCTTGCCGACATACAGCCTTTCAACTCCGAAGATCGGGATCGACATGCTGCACTGTTGAGGTATGTACTGCAGGTGCGGAGCAGCCGGGACTTGTCTTCGCTGATTTCGGTGGGAGAAGGCTTGGAAAACCGCATGAAGCAGGCTGTGATCAAAAGCAGGAGCGTTGAGGAGATCATTATGCATATCAAAACAAAGCGCTATACCTATGCTCGAATTGCCAGAATACTGATCCAGGCTCTTCTTGACTTGGATAAAGATCGTTATGGACGCATTCGAGAAGATCATGCTTTCTATGGACGTGTTTTGGCCTTCAGTCCGAAAGGCGCGCAACTGCTGCGAAGTATGCGCAAAAGACCTGCACATATGCCTGTCTACACAAACCTGAAACAGGCAGATTGCGTCGGAGAATCCATCAGAGACTCTCTTGCATGGGATGCGCTGGCGGCAGACGTATATAGTATTATAAGAGGCACAGAGATTTATTACGGTTCCGACAAGGTAAAAAAACCCTATATGTCAAAAGGCGAAACAGAAATTCTTTGCACTTCTGCTCCTGTTGGAGTATAATTATTAATGGCAATTTTACTTAATTGAGAATAATATAAGGGAGAAATGAGAATGAAAGTACTTGTCATCAACTGCGGAAGTTCATCACTGAAGTACCAGGTACTGGAGATGGAAACAGAGTCACTGCTTTGTAAAGGACTCGTTGAACGGATCGGTATCGAAGGTTCCGTTTTGAAACACGAAAAAACAGGAATGGACAAATACAAGCTGGAAGTGCCGATGAAAGACCACAAAGAAGCCATCGGACACGTTTTGGAAACCTTGATCCATGAGACTCACGGCGTGGCATCCTGCATGGACGAAATCGGCGCAGTCGGACACAGAGTCGTCCACGCCGGAGAAAAGTATGCCTCCAGCGTTCGGATCACCGACGATGTCATTCTGGCCCTTCAGGATTGTGTCAGCCTGGCTCCGCTTCACAATCCGCCCAACCTTCTGGGGATCGCGGCTTGTCAGGAGCTGATGCCCGACACGCCGATGGTGGGTGTCTTCGATACAGCCTTCCATCAAACGATGCCGGCAGAATCCTACATTTATGCGATTCCCTACGAATACTATACAAAATATGGCGTTCGGCGCTACGGCTTCCACGGCACCAGTCATCGGTATGTGTCGGAGAGAGCCGCCGCAATGCTTGGAAAAAAGGTTTCGGAGACCAAGGTCATTACCTGCCACCTCGGGAACGGGGCTTCCATCACGGCTATCGACGGCGGAAAAGTCATTGACACTTCCATGGGATTCACACCGTTGGAAGGGCTGGTCATGGGGACGCGCTGTGGAGATATCGATCCTGCGATCATCGACTTCATCTGCAAAAAGGAAGGATTGACCATTTCCGAAGTAAACAATATATTGAACAAAAAGTCCGGCGTACTGGGTATTTCAGGAGTCAGCAGCGATTTCAGGGATATCGAGGAAGCGGCACTTAAGGGAAACGAACGCGCCGAGCTTGCGTTAAAGGTTTATGCCAATAAGGTGAAATTCTATATCGGCGCTTATATGGCCGAACTTAACGGCGCCGATGCCGTTGTGTTCACAGCAGGCTTGGGCGAAAACGGTATTCTGATGCGTAGAATGATCTGCTCCGATATGGAGAACCTGGGCCTGGTGCTCTGCCCGAAACGAAACGAAGTGAAAGGGCAGGAGAAGGTCATCAGCACAGACGAGAGCCCTGTCAGGATCTTGTTGATCCCCACCAACGAAGAGCTGATGATCGCAAAAGACACCTACGAGATCATCAATAAATAGCACTTGACATCACCAGAGCGACTCTATATAATCAAGAAGTTAATATCGGAAAAAGGAGGTGTCAAACATGGCAGTACCAAAGAGGAAAACATCCAAAGCAAAAACGAGTTCCAGAAAATCTGCGAATATGGTTAAGTCTGCACCTGCGCTATCCGTATGTCCACAGTGCCACGAACCAAAGCTTCCACACAGAGTGTGTCCCAATTGCAATTATTACGATGGCAAAGCGGTCGTAACGGAAGCATAGATTTTGCAAAGATAAGATGTACGTCAAGCGGCTCCGGCAGGGGCCGTTTTTTATATCGAAAAAACTACCGCATCGATGATCGATGCGGTAAAGGTATGGTGCCGGCGATCGGGGTCGAACCGATACGGTGTTGCCACCACTGGATTTTGAGTCCAGCACGTCTGCCAATTCCATCACGCCGGCGGAACATTGCTATGGTAACACAACGTCATTTTAAAATCAAGAAAAAATCCTTCCCTTTTTTCGCTTGTTACGGTATACTTACATCGTTAGTTATTAATAGGAGGATTCCAATGAACGAGTTTACGATTCAGATTTTAATGCTTGTCCTGCTTTTTGCAGTGATGTACTTCATTCTGATCCGTCCCCAGAAGAAACGCGAAAAAGAAGTCACCGCCATGCGAGATTCTCTGAAAGTCGGAGACGATGTACTGACGATCGGCGGTATATACGGTAAAGTAGTACGGGTTCGGGAAGATCGCTTCACTATACAGGTCGGCGCAGAAAAAGTCCGGCTCGAAGTTGCCAAGTGGGCCGTATCCCAGAAAATCGTAGGAGAAGGCAAGGGCGGCAAGGTTGTAGAGACCAAAACGGAAATGGCCGCTGAGACCAAGGATACCGTATCCAAACCCACACCCAAGACCATCAAAAAACTCGGCGCCAAAGAAGAAAGCGACAGCGCCGAAAAATAGCACAACACCGGCAAGGCATGTGCGACAGCATGTGCCTTGTTTTTGTATGGAGGGCGATCTTTCCGCGCGGGACCGGGATCGGTCGGGGATACTTGAAGAATACCTCAAATCGTAGTAAACTATTATATTGTAATTTATTGATTTGTCATACACAAGCTTCGAAAAAGACAGGAATACGAGTCACATGAAAAAAACTATTGCAGCATTGCTGGTCATTATAATGATCGTTGCGGGATACGTTACAATCAAGGGATGGGGATCTGAAGGCAACGCAGCGGATCGGATGCGCCTGGGGCTGGATATGGTCGGCGGCGTATCTGTGGTGATGGAAGCACAGACTTCACTCACAGGCGCTGAACTTGCGCAATTAATGGAACAAGTCCAGGCTGTCATGGAAAACCGGGTCAATGAATTCGGACTGACGGAACCGGTCATCGTTATCGAAAACGAAAATCGTATTCGTGTAGAGCTCCCGGGTGCCAATGATGCGGAGTCCGCCATCGAAATGATCGGGCAGACAGCTCAGCTTTACTTCAGAACCGCGGACGGCGCATTGGTTGTCGGCGGACAAAATATCAAAAATGCATCGGCCCAGCCTTACGAAGGCTACGAGCCCAGCCTGATCGGATCGTATATGGTTGCCATGGAATTCGACCCGCAAGGCGCCGCGTCCTTCGAAGCGGCTACCCGAGCGATTCTCAACGGAGAGATTCGCTCCGCCGATCCCATGTACGACAGCAATCAGATCTTGATCTATCTGGATGATCGGGTTATCTCGGAGCCGGCTGTCACCACGGTCATCACAGGTACGAAAAGCCAAATCACGGGTAGATTCGACATGGACGAAGCCACTGCTTTGGCTGCCCTCATTCGTGGCGGCTCTTTGCCGGTACCGCTGAAAGAAGTTGAAACGGAGATCGTCGGTCCGACATTGGGTCTGGACGCTGCGCAGGAAAGCGTAGTGGCAGGAGCCGTCGGAATCGCACTGATCCTGATATTGATGCTGATCTTCTACCGAATGATGGGTCTTGTGGCCGATCTGGCCTTGCTTTTGTATGTGCTTATCGTCCTTTGGACCATGATCGGTTTGAACGCTGTTCTCACATTGCCGGGCATTGCAGGCATCATTCTATCGGTAGGAATGGCCGTAGACAGCAATGTCATCATATTCTCCAGAATTCGTGAAGAGATCCGTTTGGGGAAAAGCGTACGAGTTGCTGTACATTCAGGATACAAGAGGGCTATTTCCACCATCGTTGACTCGCAGATCACCACGATCATCGCTGCGATCGTGCTGTATCAATTCGGAACCGGATCTGTCAGAGGCTTTGCCACGACGCTGCTCATCGGTATCCTGGCCAGTCTTTTTACCGCTGTGGCAGTATCTCAGTTGCTGTTGGAATTGCTGGCAGAGAGTCGGACCTTCGGGAATCCCAAAGCCTTCGGCGTAAAACCGACAGACGAATCAAAAAAGGAGCGCAATTTTGATTTGATAGGAAAACGCAAATTATTTTACATGGTTTCCGCAGCAGTGATTGTGGTCGGCCTTGCCATCGGAGGGTTGCGCGGGTTCAATGCCGGCATTGATTTTACCGGGGGAACGATGATGCAGTTTAATCTCGGACAGGAGATTCAGGTCGAGTCGGTACGAGACGTTCTGCAAGATCTGGATATTTCCGCCGAAATCCAGCATGCAGGAACCGAGAATGAAAAAATCATCATTAAGACGACACAGGTGCTCACCAGCGGGGAAAGAGATACGCTGGCAGAGGCCATTCGGGAGGCTTTTTCCGTGACAGCGGCCGACAACGAATTTTTGGAACAAGCCGGCCTTATCGGTCCTTCGGTGGGCTCCCAGCTCAAAGCCAATGCACTGAAGGCGATCCTGCTGTCATCGCTGGCCATGCTGATCTATATTGCGGTCCGTTTCGAGTGGAGGTTTGGCGCAGCTGCGATTTTGACATTGTTTCACGACGCTCTGATGCTTCTGGCTTTTTACGGAATATTCCACATTCAGATGAACAGTCCGTTTATTGCAGGCTTGCTCATCGTGATCGGTTATTCGATCAACGATACGATTGTCATTTTTGATCGAATACGTGAGAACCAATATTATCTCAAGAAAAACAAACTGGATGCGATCATCGAAGTCAGCATCGCGCAGTCTCTGAGCCGTTCGATCATGACGTCCTTGACTACTGCCGTGGCGATCCTGCCGTTGATCCTGCTCAGCGGGAACGCCGTGCGGGCCTTCGCATTGCCATTGATTGCAGGCGTGGCTATCGGGACGCTGTCTTCCATTACGATCGCTTCCGGCCTGTACTTTACCATCACGAAGCTGACGCAAAAATCCAAATATAAGGGTGCTTAACCCCCTCGACACAAAGGAAGGCCATGGAGGATTTTATCAGCAATCTGCTCTCGTTCAATCCCAACTATGATACGGAATTTTTAGAAAAAGCGTATCGGAAGGCGGAGCAGCTGCACCGACAACAGTTCAGACGATCCGGCGAACCGTATATCACCCATCCGGTTGCCGTGGTGAAGATCCTGGCGGAGCTTGGTATGGACGATCATACGCTGGCCGCAGGATTGCTTCATGACGCAGTGGAAGACACAGACTACAAGCTTGCAGACCTGGAAAAAGAGTTCGGACCACAGGTTGCGCTCCTGGTGGACGGCGTCACGAAATTGGGTTCTCTGGTTTATGAAAGCAGAGAAGACCGGCAAGCAGAAAATATTCGCAAAATGTTCCTGGCCATGTCCAAGGATATTCGCGTGCTCATCATCAAGTTGGCCGACAGATTGCACAACCTGAGAACAATCAACTATATGAATGACGAGCAGATCCGAGAAAAGTGTATTGAAACCCTGGAAATCTATGCGCCGCTGGCCAGCAGACTTGGAATCTACGCTTTCAAGTTCGAAATGGAAGACATTGCGTTCAAGAATCTGGAGCCCCAGGCTTACGAAGAGTTGGAAACAGCTGTCAGCCTGAGGCAGGAAGAACGTGGACAGGCGATCCGACGCGTCATCGGCGAGATTAAAGAAATGCTGGAAGAGCTTGATATCCGCTATGAAATCACGGGGCGATCCAAGCATTATTACAGCATTTACAAGAAAATGCAGTTTCAACAAAAGCAGCTGGACGAGATTTTCGATCTGACGGCGATCCGCGTGATCGTAGACAGCATCAAGGATTGTTACGGTGTTTTGGGCGCTGTCCATACGAAGTGGAAACCGATACCGGGACGGTTCAAGGATTACATCGCCATGCCTAAGCCCAACCGCTATCAGTCGCTGCATACAACGGTGATCGGCGCCACGGGAAATCCCTTCGAAATACAGATCCGCACATCTGAAATGCATCGGATTGCAGAATACGGTATCGCGGCCCACTGGAAGTATAAAGAAGGAATCCAATCCGACAACGAAGAAGTGAAGCTGGCTTGGATTCGTCAAACACTGGAATGGCAGCAGGACCTGAACGACCCCAAGGAATTCATGGAAACGCTGAAGCTGGATTTGTTTTCCAACCAGGTGTTCGTTTTTACCCCGAAGGGTGATGTCATGGAACTGCCGGCGGGCTCCACGCCGTTGGATTTTGCCTTTAAGATCCATACTGCTGTCGGCGCCAAGTGCGTCGGCGCGAAGGTGAACGGTAAAATGGTCCCCATCGACTATGTTCTCCAGAACGGCGAGATCATCGATATCGTCACTTCTTCCAACTCCAAAGGCCCAAGCATCGACTGGCTGAAGATCGCCAAGACAAATTCGGCTAAGAATAAGATCCGGCAGTGGCTGAAAAAAGAGAATAAGCCCCAGAGTTCCGACAAAGGCAAGGAAATGCTGGAAAAGGCCGCCAAACGGAAAGGCTACGATCTGCAATTGGTTTTGAAGAACCAGTACGTGGGGCGGGCAGCCAAGGCGCTGAATTATTCTTCTGTCGAGGATCTATACACAGCCATCAGCTACGGCGGACCGCTCATGAACCGCACACTACTGATGTGCGCCGGCTTTTACCACGAAGAAAAGCAGGCCGACCTGAAGCGGAAGGAGAAAAAAGAAGAAAAAATCAAAACCGCGGAGCCCAAGCGGCGCGAGCACACCAAAGGCGTAACTGTAAAAGGTGTGGGTGATCTGCTGATCCGTTTCTCCAAATGTTGCAATCCGGTACCCGGTGATGATATCATCGGATATACGACAAAAGGGCGGGGGGTATCCATCCATCGTAAAGATTGTATCAATATGCTTTCGCTGCCCGAACATGAACAAGTCCGGCTTATCGAAGTGGAATGGGATGTCAGCGAAGAAAACGTCATCTCCTACGATGCGGAGATCAGCCTGCTTGCGGAGGATCGCAAAGGCTTATTCTCCGATGTATCCAAAGCCTGCGAGGAAATGGATATCAATATCACCAGCGTCAATGCCAAGACGGATAAGAGCGGAATCACAAACATGACGCTGACTCTGGCGATTTCCAATACCGCGCACATCATCAAGATCCTGAATCGTTTCAGCCAGATCAAGAACGTGGTGGATGTGTACAGAACGAACAGCTGACTCAAAATAAAGAAAGACAGGAGCCTATCCAATGCGGGCAGTCGTGCAGCGCGTGACCTATAGTGACGTCACATCCAATGAGCAAATGACAGGATCGATCCAGAAGGGCTTGACGGTGCTTTTGGGCGTGGGGAAAGACGATACGGATGCTGACGCCAGGTATATGGCCGAAAAGATCGCAGGTCTTCGCATATTCGAAGACGATGCAGGTAAAATGAACCTTTCGGTTCTGGAAATCGGCGGGGAAATCTTGGCCATATCCCAGTTTACGCTCTACGGAGACGTCAAGAAAGGTAAACGCCCCAGCTTTACCGCTGCGGCGGGAGCGGAAGAAGCGGCAATTTTATACGAGAGCTTTTGCAGCATCCTGCGTTCTTTGGGACCGGTTGTCCGCGAGGGCGTTTTTCAGACAGATATGCTGGTTCGCATTCACAACGACGGACCGGTCACGATACTGATCGACAGCAAAAAGGAGTTTTAAATGAACATCAATGTATTTTCCTGCGGATACCTGCAGACAAATTGCTACTTGGTATGGAACGAATCCACGAAGAAAGCGTTCATTGTGGATCCGGGCGATGTGTCTTCGGATATGAAGAACTTTATTAAAAAAGAAGGATTGTTGCCCGAATACATTCTTCTGACCCACGGACACGGTGACCATACAGGCGGTATCTTTGATTTGCTGAAGGAATATCCCGGAGTAAAGACTGTGGCTTCCAAGAAGGAACGAAAATTCCTGAATGACCGCAAGGCGAGCTATGGCGCAGGAGGAATCGAGTGCGACATCTATGTGGAAGACGGGCAGGAAATGAAAGCGGCGGATGCTGCGGTGCGTTTTATCTCCACCCCGGGGCATACACCGGGAGGCATGTGCATCCTGATGGGCAAAACCCTCTTCAGCGGAGACACGCTGTTCCGCTGTTCTGTGGGACGGAGCGATTTTCCCGGCGGTGATCAGGAAGCGTTGCTTCGCTCGATTCGAGAGAAGCTGCTGATCCTTGCGGAGGATACCCGTGTGCTCCCGGGGCACGAAGAAGAAACGACCATCGGCTACGAGGCGAGGTACAATCCCTTTGTATAGGATCGCTGTCCCGGATCAAAAAAGCAAGTATCGACTGGCTGAGCTGGCGAATATGTTTCTGCCTTCATCGGCATACGAATTTGTGGTTGAGCCGAACAGCCACGAATCCTTCGATTTGGTATTGGAAACCGAAGAACACAGCAACAGACAAAAGCAGATCGTTTATGACTTCTTTACAAGGGAAACGGGTCGAACACTGGATTGGGGCATTCTGACCGGCGTAAGGCCGGTAAAGCTTCTGTCGGAGATGCTTCAATCCCGACCTGTCGCTGAAGCCGCCGCTCTTTTAAGACAAGAATATCGAGTTGCCAAAGATAAAGTGGATTTGCTTATTGAAGTATACACAACACAGAAATCTGTCAACTTTGCCGAAGCCCCGCCTGCGGTGGGAATCTATATCGGGATACCTTTTTGCCCCACCAGATGCCTGTACTGCTCGTTTCCCTCCAACGTGATCTCCCGCGATGGTTCAGAACGATACCTGAGTGCTTTGTATAAGGAAATCGAAGCAGTCTCAGACAGGATCGGGAAACTCGGCTGGCACGCAGAATCCATCTATATCGGAGGCGGAACGCCCACAAGTCTGGACCAAGCGCAACTGCAAGAATTGCTGCGAAGGGTGTCCCAAAGCATTTATTCGGAGCATACTCGGGAATTCACCGTTGAATGCGGACGGCCGGATACCATCGACGTTGCCAAATTAAATGCCATCCGCCAATGGGGCGCCGAACGAATCAGCATCAATCCCCAAACCATGGTGGACCGCACGCTGGAGCGTATCGGACGCTCCCATAATGCGCAGCAGATACGAGAGGCTTTTTCTCTGGCCAGCGCCTGCGGGATCCCACTGATCAATGCAGACCTGATCGCCGGACTTCCCGGGGAAACTGCGGCAGATTTCAGATACAGTCTGGAACAGGTATTCATGTTAAAGCCGGCGAACATCACAATTCACACGCTGGCTGTCAAAAAAGCCTCCAGATTAATCGAAGAAGATCAGGATTATGCGTTCCGAACAGGAAATGCAACGGCGGAAATGCTGGCTGACGCAGGCGCCGCATTAAAAAAAGAAGGTTACCGGCCTTACTATTTATATCGACAGAAGCACATGGCGGGGAATCTGGAAAACGTAGGATATGCGCTGCCCGGAACGGAAAGCTTGTACAACATCCGCATTATGGCCGAAGATCAGAGCATCATCGCTCTGGGCGCCGGCGGGATCAGCAAAATGTATTATCCGGAAGAAAACAGATTGGAACGCATACCGAACGTATCTAATTACGAGATCTACATCGATCGAATCGATGAGATGATACAGCGAAAGGAAAAAGGAATTCAATGATCGTCAGTATTCCAAAGGGAACCAAAGACATATTGCCCTCAGAAGTGCACCGCTGGCAGTGGCTGGAAGATGCCTTCCGGGATTGTTGCGCCAGATATGGTTTTTCCGAAATCAGGACGCCGATCTTTGAACACACGGAACTGTTCAAAAGAGGCGTAGGGGACACGACCGACATCGTCCAGAAGGAAATGTATACCTTTGAACTGGCGGGTCGCAGTCTTACGCTGAAGCCGGAGGGTACTTCTCCTGTGGTCCGGGCATTCATCGAAAACAAGCTCTATGCTGAACAGATGCCCGCCAAATATTATTACAACATCCCGTGTTTTCGATACGAGAAGATGCAGAAGGGTCGGCAGCGACAGTTCCATCAGTTCGGGATTGAAATTTTCGGAACGGAGAACATGCTTGCCGATGCCGAGGTCATCGCGCTTGCAATGGATTATCTGAGCGGATTGGGGATCGATGATCTTTCCCTGCGCATCAACAGCATTGGCTGTCCAAACTGTCGTGCAAAATACAAAGACGCGTTGCAGAACTTCCTGAGGCCTGAGCTGGAGCTCCTGTGCGATACCTGCAAGGATCGGTTTGACCGGAATCCCATGCGCATTTTGGACTGCAAATCGCCTTCGTGCAAAGAGATTACAAAAAATGCGCCCCGCATGATGGATTATATCTGCGAGGACTGCAGGTCAGCATTTGAAGAACTTAAGGAAAACCTGACGGCGTTGTCTATCCCCTATAAGATTGATACAGATATCGTTCGGGGTTTGGACTACTATACGAAAACCGCCTTTGAGATCGTATCAGACAAGATCGGCGCACAATCCACCGTGTGCGGCGGCGGACGTTACGATCATCTGATCGAAGAGATCGGCGGCCCGCCCACGCCGGGCGTTGGATTCGGAATGGGTATCGAAAGACTGCTGCTGGTCTTGGATGCCGCTGGGATCAACATCTCAAAACCCGAAACCTGCGATGTGTTCATCGCAGTGCTTGGGCGGGCGCCTATGGCCCAGGCCCTGAAGACTGCTCAATCGCTCCGGGCGTCAGGATTCAAAGTTCTTACAGACGTCATGGGCCGCAATCTCAAAGCGCAGCTCAAATATGCGGATCGTTCGGAGGCGTCCTATACGATGATCATCGGAGAAGATGAGCTTAAAAAGGGCGTCGTTACTCTCCGGAATATGAAAGAATCAACACAAAAGGAAATTAAGCTTGAAGAGATCGAAGCGGAGATCCGCTGATCGGGAGGATGCCATGGAAGTATTATATAAGCGGACGCATATGTGCGGCATGCTGCGGAAAGAAGATATCGGGGAAAATGTCGTGCTGAACGGATGGGTGCAGAAGAGAAGAAACTTCGGCGGTCTGATTTTCTGCGATCTCCGGGATAAAACCGGTATCGTTCAGATCGTTTTTAACGACACGATGTCTGCAGAACGCTTCGAATTGGCCGACAGTCTCCGAAGCGAATACGTCGTCGGCGTAAAAGGCATCGTTACGCGCAGGGAATCCGTAAATGAAGAGTTGCCCACAGGATATATCGAAGTGATCGCAGAGGATTTAATTCTCTATTCTCAAGCAGATACACCTCCGATCTACATCAAGGACGAGGACAACGTTTCAGAAGATTTACGGCTGAAATATCGCTATCTGGATCTGCGAAAACTGTCCATGCAAAGAAATCTGGCGCTTCGCCACAAGCTCTGCAAAATCGCAAGAGACTATTTCGATTCCGAAGGGTTCACCGAGGTGGAAACACCGATCCTGATCAAACCCACCCCGGAAGGGGCCAGAGACTATCTGGTGCCCAGCAGGGTGAATCATGGAAAATTTTACGCCTTGCCCCAATCACCTCAAATGTTCAAACAATTGCTCATGCTGGCCGGCACGGACCGGTATATGCAAATCGCCCGATGCTTTCGGGACGAAGATCTCAGGGCGGACAGACAACCTGAATTTACTCAGATCGACCTTGAAATGTCTTTCGTGGATCAGGATGATGTGATCGAAATCCAGGAACGTTTTTTGAAGCGCGTATTCAAAGAGCTGTTGGATGAAGAAATCGATCTTCCGCTTCCGCGTCTTACCTGGAGAGATGCGATGGAACGCTTCGGTTCCGATAAACCGGATCTGCGTTTCGGTTTTGAACTAAAGGATCTTGCCGAGCAGGTCCAAGGATGCGATTTCAAAATCTTCACCGATGCGCTGAACGCGGGAGGCCGCGTGATGGGCATCAACGTGGAAGGCGGAGCCGAGTCATTCAGCCGCAAAGACATCGACAAGATGTCGGAATCGATCCGAACCTTTGGCGCAAGCGGCCTTGTATGGATGCGTATCGGTGAAACAGAAATCAGCTCCAGCGTGTCCAAGTTTTTCGGTCAGGAAGAACTGCAGGGGATCGCATCAGTATTCAAGGCAAACGTAAACGATTTGATTCTGATCGTGAGCGGAAAAGAAACCGTGGTATTCGACAGTCTCGGATTTTTGCGCAGGGATCTTGCCGGCAAGCTGGGTCTGTTGGATGACAACGAATACAAACTCTTATGGGTCGTGGATTTTCCGCTGCTGGAGTACTCGGAGGAAGATGCGCGCTTTATGGCCAAGCATCACCCGTTCACTTCGCCGAAAACAGAAGATATTCCCCTCATGGATACCGATCCTGCCAAAGTGTTGGCAAACGCCTACGACATCGTATTGAACGGCGTGGAACTGGGCGGTGGGAGCATTCGTATCCACGATCGCGAATTGCAGCAAAAAATGTTCCGGGTTTTGAAGCTCACAGAAGAGGAGATCCAAACGAAGTTCGGATACTTTCTCGATGCCTTCCATTACGGCACGCCGCCTCACGGTGGACTGGCATACGGTCTGGATCGGATGGCCATGCTGCTTTGCAAGGAAAAAAGCATCCGCGAGGTGATCGCATTTCCCAAAAATCAGAATGCCGTGTGCGCCATGTCCGATGCACCCACCTCCGCTTCGGATGAACAGCTGAAAGAACTCGCCATCACCGTTACCCGGGAGTAGTCCCGGATCGCAGGATTAAAAGATGAAACAGCGAATCGGCGTATTGGGCGGAAGTTTCGATCCGATACACTACGGCCACCTGATATTGGCCGAACAAATAAAAACAGAAGCCCGGCTGGATCGGATCCTATTTGTGCCGGCCTGTGTTTCACCATTCAAAATTTGGAACAAGCCGATTGACCGCACGCACCGTCTGCGCATGCTGGAGCTGGCCATCGGCGACCATAAAGACTTTGAAATATCCACGATCGAGCTGGATAAAGACACACCGTCTTATACGTATGAAACACTGCGCGCCCTTGCCGACCGCTACGGTGCAGATGCCGAGCTGTTTTTTATCATCGGTACCGATGCGTTTATGCACATCGAAGAGTGGAACTGCTCCCGAGAGCTTCTCAGTGAATTTTCCTTTTTGATCGGCCTGAGAAAAGGCTATGATGAAAAAAAGTTGGAAAGCATTCTGGACGATCTGGCCACGAGATATCCACTCAAAGCGGAGTATATTCCCATCCCGGAACTGGAGATATCAGCCAGTGACCTTAGAGACCGGATGGCCGCGGGAAAGTCTGTCAAATTTCTGCTTCCGGACCCTGTGATCGACTACATCAACAGCAGGGGACTCTATCAGAATACCGCCAGACGTCTGCAAGCCTTCGTTCAACGGAAAGTGGATCATAACCGCTATCAACACACCGAAGGTGTCGTCGCAAAAGCAAGAGAGCTAGCCCACAGGTACGGCGCCGATCCGGAAAAAGCAGAAATCGCCGCCTGGTTTCACGATGCCTACCGGGAGACCGGTAATTTGGAGCACGGACCCATCGCCGCTGAAGAACTCCGGCGGCAATTCGGGATCGATGATCAAGACATCTTGAATGCAATACGCTATCACACCACCGGCAGGCCGGGGATGAGCCTGCTCGAAAAGATTATTTATCTTGCGGATTCCATTGAAGACGGAAGGCAATACCCGGGCATTGACGAACTGCGCAGTGTGGACTGTCTCGACATTGACCGCTGTATCTACCGCCTGATGACCCATACCAGAGATTATGTGGAGGGTCTGGGAATCCAATTTCATCCGCGTTCGATCCAAGCGATCGAAGAACTGGAAGAACGATTCAAGAAGGAGAGAATCCATGAACAATAAGGAAATTGCTCTTTTCATCGCCAATGCGCTGAATGAAAAGAAGGCCAAGGATATCACGATCCTTGATATTGGTGAAACCTCCGGTTTTGCCGACTATTTTGTGATCGCCACCGCAGGCAGCCAGCGCCAGATGAAAGCGTTGACAGACGAAGTGGAAGACCGGTTGGCGGAAGCAGATACCCTGGTGCGCCACATCGAAGGCAAGAGCGGCTCCGGTTGGATCCTGATGGATTACGGCGATGTGATCGTCAACATTTTTACGGAGGAGCAACGCCGGCATTATCAAATCGAAAAGATCTGGAACGATTGTCCTGTCCTGGACCACTCGTTCAACGATCTCGCATAAGCAAAATTTTCACTAGTTGAGAGGACCATCATGAAACAGTATTACGATTTCAAAAATATCGAACCCAAATGGCAGCAAGCATGGGAAGACAGCCATTTGTTCAGCACGACGGAAACGGACGAAAAAGAAAAGTTCTACCTTCTGGAAATGTTCCCGTATCCTTCGGGAAAGCTTCACATGGGCCACGTTCGCAATTACTCCATCGGAGATGTGATCGCCAGATTCCTAAAAATGCAGGGATATAACGTACTGCATCCCATGGGATGGGACTCTTTCGGACTGCCTGCGGAGAATGCTGCGATCAAGCACGGCGCGCATCCTGCGGAATGGACAAAGCAAAATATCAGCGAAATGAGAACACAGCTCAAGCAGTTGGGTTTCTCCTATGATTGGAACAGGGAAGTCGCCACCTATTCCGAAGACTACTACAAATGGATGCAGTGGATCTTTATTCAGTTCTTTAAGAAGGGTCTGGCATACAAGAAGGAAAACCCGGTCAACTGGTGCCCATCCTGCCAGACCGTCCTGGCGAACGAACAAGTGGTGGAAGGCCGGTGCGAACGTTGCAGTGCAGAAGTCACAAAGAAAAACCTGTCTCAATGGTACCTGAAAATCACCGACTATGCCGATCGTTTGCTCAAGGATTTGGACAAGCTCGACGGCTGGCCCGAAAAAGTGCGGCTTATGCAACGCAACTGGATCGGCAAATCCGAAGGCGCGGAACTTGATTTCGATATCAAAGGAAAAACGGAGAAGCTGCGGGTATTCACGACTCGTGTAGATACGCTGTTCGGCGTTACTTATATGGTCCTTGCTCCGGAACATCCCTACGTCAAGACGCTGGCTAAAGGCACGCCTCAGGAAGGCCAAGTGCTGGCATACATCGAAAAATGCGCCAAAATGAGCGATATCCAAAGAACATCCACAACCAACGAAAAGACCGGCGAATTCCTGGGTTGCTATGCAATCAATCCCATCAACGGAAAGGAAGTACCCATCTACATTTCCGATTATGTGCTGATGGACTACGGCACCGGCGCTGTTATGGGTGTGCCTGCTCATGATGAAAGAGACTTTGAGTTTGCTACAAAATTTGGCCTGGACATCATTCCCGTCGTGGATCCCCGGGATCCGGCAATCGATGTGAACGACTTGAAGGCGGCATTTGTCGCACAAGGGGAAATGATCAACTCCGGAAAGTACGACGGAATGGACAACGTGAGCGGAATCGCTGCGATCACAAAGGATCTGGCAGATCAGGGCCTTGGTGAAAAAATGGTCAATTTCCGCTTAAGGGACTGGCTCATTTCCAGACAGAGGTATTGGGGCACGCCCATACCGATGATTTTTTGCGAGTCCTGCGGATGGGTTCCGGAAAAAGAAGAGAATTTACCTGTTAAGCTGCCGGTGGATGTGAAGTTTACCGGAAAAGGAGAATCTCCTCTGGCCACAAGCGCGGTATTCTCTAAAGTCGATTGCCCCGTATGCGGCAAACCGGCCAAACGGGAACTGGACACCATGGATACCTTTCTGGATTCTTCCTGGTACTATTTGCGCTATTGCGACGCAGGCAACGATCAGGAGGCTTTTTCAAAAGAAAAGGCTGATTATTGGATGGCGGTCGACCAATATATCGGCGGCGTCGAACATGCGATCCTTCACTTGCTGTATTCCAGATTTTTCACAAAAGTATTCTACGACCTGGGACTCTGCAGCGTCGATGAGCCGTTTACCAACCTGCTGACCCAAGGCATGGTCCTGAAAGACGGAAGTAAAATGAGCAAATCTCTGGGCAATGTAGTGAGTCCGGAGGAAATCATCGAGAAGTATGGCGCGGATACCGCCAGATTGTTCATCCTGTTTGCTTCGCCACCGGAAAAAGAACTGGAATGGTCCGACGCGGGAGTGGAGGGGAGCTACCGCTTTATCAACCGGGTCTACAGACTCGTGGAAGAAATGGCGGAAATCACAAAAGAGATCCCGCTCTCCTACAAAGCGGAAGGAAAAGAGGATCTTTCCCTGAGCTTTGTGATGAACAACACCGTCAAGCGGGTCACCTCGGATATTCGTGAGCGTTTCAATTTCAATACCGCTATCAGCGCCATCATGGAGCTGGTAAACGAAATGTATCGCTATAAAGAATTGGATGACATCAATTTAGGCCTTCTGGCCGACGCTACAGACCGCCTGGTACGGATGCTTTCACCTTTCATTCCCCATGTGACGGAAGAAATGTGGGCGGCACTGGGCCACAAAGAATCTGTCTATCTGGCAACCTGGCCGAGCTTCGATCCGGCTGCCTTGATACGGGATACCGTTGAAATCGTAGTACAGGTCAACGGCAAAGTGCGGGAGCATGTGACGGTAGCCTCCGGGCTGGACCGTGACGCCTTTACTCAGACTGTCCTTGAGGACCAGCGGGTCGCGACCCTGCTGCAAAACAAACAAGTCGTGAAAATCATTGCAGTGCCCGATAAACTGCTTAACGCTGTCGTAAAAGGGTAAGAGACGGCGATCATGGAAAATCTCTGACAAGAGAGGAATAGGAATTATTATGAAAGAAAATCAAAGGGGGAGAAAATACTATCCCCAATCAAGACCGGGCCCCAGGCCCAAATCCAAAGGCGATCGTCCGGTCAGGACCCAGTCGACAGGAACCAATAAATTAAAAATCATCCCTATCGGAGGGCTGCACGAAATCGGAAAGAATATGACGTTGCTGGAATACGGCGACGATATTATGATCATCGACTGCGGTCTGGCGTTTCCCGATGATGAAATGCTTGGGATCGATATCGTCATACCCGATTTTACCTATCTGCTGAACAACAGGGATAAGATCCGCGGCATGATTATCACCCATGCTCACGAAGATCATATCGGCGCAGTTCCGTACTTCCTGAAATCATTCAATATTCCGATTTACGGCACTCGGCTGACGATCGGATTCATCAAGAACAAACTGATCGAACACAAGATCCAAGGAGATCTTCACGAAGTATCGCCGGGAGAAATCATTCAGATGGGCTGCTTTAAAGTGGAGACCATTCATACGACACACTCCGTGGCAGATGCTCTGTGTTTGGCCATCGATACACCGGTTGGAAAAGTGTTCCATACCGGAGATTTTAAAATCGACTATACGCCGGCAGACGGCACACCCATCGATTTCGGTCGACTGGCCGCCATCGGCAACGAAGGCGTGCTCCTCATGCTGGCTGATAGCACGAATGCAGGACGAAAAGGATACACCGCATCGGAGAAGACTGTGGGCATCGCCCTGGGCAATATTTTCCGCGGGAATCCCCACCGGATCATTATCGCCACGTTTTCCTCCAATGTTCACAGAGTTCAGAAGATCATGGAAACAGCCATTGAAAACGGACGAAAGATCTCCGTATCGGGAAGAAGCATGGAAAACATGGTACGGATCGCAACAGAGCTGGGATATCTGAATATCGATCCCATACACTTTGTCGATCTGAATCAGACTAAATCCATGAAGGATTCCCAATTTGTGATCATTACGACCGGCAGCCAGGGAGAACCAATGTCCGCCCTGACGCGAATGGCCAACAGCGAGCATCGTGCGGTGCAGATCCGAAAGGGCGATGTAGTGATTCTCTCTTCCACACCGGTACCCGGCAATGAAAAAACCGTATCCAATGTGGTCAACGCATTGCTGGAAAAAGGCGCTGATGTGATCTACAACGACATCGCCGACACCCACGTTTCCGGTCATGCGTGCGAAGAAGAGCTCAAGTTGATCCACACCTTGATCCGACCGAAATTTTTTATGCCGGTCCACGGAGAATTCAAGCATTTGCGCAGCCATGCCCTCATAGCGGAAGCCATGGGCATGCCTCCCGAGAACATTTTTTACATGACAAACGGAGATATCCTGGAAGTTACACCCGATAAAGCGCGCCGATCCGGCGCAACCGTTCCCTGCAGTCCGGTGATGGTGGACGGACTAGGTGTCGGCGATGTAGGCAGCGTCGTTCTGAACGAACGAAAATATCTGTCCGAAGCCGGATTGATTGTAATCGTGGCTGCTTTCCAGAGTAGCAGCGGCGCATTACTTTCCGGTCCCGACCTCATATCCAGAGGCTTCGTGTACGTAAGGGAGAACAGCGACCTTATGGCAGAGGCAAAACTCTATATGGAAGAGGTATTGATGCACTCCATGGACGAAGGCGTCAAGGACCGTCAAGCTTTGAAAAACGCACTGAGAGAAGCGCTTCGAACATTCATTTACAAGCGAACCAAACGCAACCCGGTCATTTTGCCGATTTTCCTGGATGTTTAGAAAGAGAGGACCTGATGAATAACGTTTATGACATTGCCCACGAACTGGCAAGAGCGCTGAAAGAAAGCGAACAATACAAACATTATCAAGATATGAAAGCAAAAGTTTCTGAAAACGAATCCCTTTCGGAAATGATCAACGATTTTCAGGAAAAGAATATGGCGATGCAGACCCAGCAAATGCTAAACGGCACACCGACGGAGGATCTGGTCGCTCAAGTACAATCTCTGTATCAGATCGTCATGGCCGACCCATTGGCTGCGCAGTATATCCAGGCTGAGATCGCCTTTACGCAAGTCGTTTCTGATATTTACGGCATTCTCGGCGAGGTGATTCGCGTTGAATGATCGATTCGTACAAAGGATCTCCGCCTTGCGCCTCCTTCTCGATCAGTCCGAACTCGACGGATTGTATGTGACCGGAGAAGCGAATGTGGCCTATCTGACCGGAAAGAACGGAAAGGATTGCGCCCTTTGGATCACGAAGCAGGATGCCTATATCCTGACGGATTTTCGATATATGGAGATGGCCTTGGAATTGAGGGGACTTTTTACGTATCAGGAAATCAAGGTCGGATTGGACGCCTGCGATTTTTTCCTGTCCATGGGAAAGCAGCGTATCGGAATAGAAAAAAACAATCTGAGTCTTT
>JAQUXD010000013.1 GCA_028692535.1 Eubacteriales bacterium
TTTCCAAAACGCAACCAACCGCACTTTGATTTTACGCAACCAGCGGTAGCATTATGTAAAATTTTACACCGGCAGCACGGATATGATATAACCGCCGGCGACCAGACTTGCCAAGTTCGCCACAATCACACATATCAGAATCCGACTTTTTTTGTGCTCCTCGATGAGCAGCGGCAAGGCGATCACTTCCGCACCAAAGACAAAAACCTCGCCAATGACCAGCGCGATGAGAAGATAGGACGGCATCAGTGATCCGCCGTTGTTCAGCCAAATGTTCAGGACACCCTGGGTGATCAGATTGACAGCAAGAAATACCATCCAGCTCCGCTTCTCCCGGAAACGGAAGAGCAGGAACACAAGGCCTTCGATCAGCAGTGTCAGCGCCACGCGGATCGACACCAGAAGGGCCGCCCGCAACGGATAGAGACCAGGCGTAAATACCTGCTCGCTCACATTCAGCGTATAGACGTTGTTGTATCCCTGCAGCGCTTCGTCCGGCGACCATTCGAACTGATCCTGACCGGTCGACACCTGAAAGACATACCGGCCTTCCTTTTCCAGATCCCGTGAATAGAAAGCGTAATATCCTTCCCAGGCAACCTTTCGAACGGTCGCTTCCGGCATTTCCTCATCGGAGATCAGAACGATGGACAAGTCCTCCGGAGGGTCGTTCACCAGGATCACCAGAGAAGGAGGTTCAGCCGAATTCGCCCAGATTTGCATGGGCATCACGAAAACAACCAGAATCCCGATCACGATCAACAGCAAAGCCTTCCTTGCTGCCATGCCGCCATTGAGCCGAGTTCTCCCGGCGCAGAAGAGATTATTTATAGATTTCATAGGATACCGCATACTCTTTAAAACCGTTCCTTTCATAAAGGACTTTCGCCGTTTCATTCCATGCGTATGCATGAAGCTTCACCCGGGAGATCCCTTTCGATTCAAACCAGCGCATCGTTTCATCCAGAAGTTTTTGCCCAAGTCCGTGTCCCCTGGCCTTTGCATCCAGATACAGCTCGTCGAACAGCCCCACGCGACCCGTGCCGTTGTCCGCACAGGGATCCTCTTCATAGATGCGGCCCAAGGCATAGCCAAGAGCTTGACCGGCCTCTTCGGCGATCAGAATCAGCAGATCTTCGTCCCTTGCATCGAAGGTCGCTTCCGCCTTCCGCCTGATTTCTGCCAAAACTACCTGATAATCGTCATATTTGCTGCGCTCCGGGTGGTTGCTCCGGTTGAACTCACTCAGTTTTACTGCAAATTCCTTATAGAATTCCCTGTCGGAGTCAACTGCTTTTCTGATAATCATCCTATCCTCCTTTTTGATTATTTACATCTGATTATACTATAATTTTGTTTCGGAATGGTTTATCATATGCATATATGTGGAATTCGATATCCAATCCAAGCATGAGGAGGAAAAAATGGACGTAACATTAGCAGTTGTCAACGGTCAGGTGATCACGATGAAGGATCATCAACAGGCGGAAGCCTTTGCTGTCTGCAAGGATCGCATCGTGAAAGTAGGAAGCACCGAAGAAGTCCTGAAGTTGACGAATCCCATGACAAAGATCATCGATCTGAAAGGTAAAACAGCGCTGCCCGGATTTATCGACACCCACCTGCACATCGTAGGCTACGGCTTCGCATTTGAAGCAGTAGATCTGCTGGGAGTCAAATCGATGAAAGAGCTCGTCGAAAGATGCAAAGCCTATATCGCAGAAAAAAAAGTACCTGAGGGCACCTGGGTCATGGGCCGCGGTTTTGACCAAAATGCCTTTGCCGACGTGGAGGATTTTCCCACATCCAAGGATCTCAACGCTATTTCCATAAAGCATCCGGTCCTGCTGATCCGGACCTGCGGACACATCGGCATCGTCAACGATAAGGCACTGGAGGTTACAGGTGTCGACAAAGAGACCTTTATTCGGGGCGGGAGCTTCGACCAATACACCGATGGCTCCCCCAACGGCGTGATCCGGGAAGCCTCTCTCGAATGGTTCAAACAGCAAATGGCCTACGCCAGAAGCGTAGAAGATCTGAAGCGCGCTATCACCACGGGGAGCAAAGTCCTCAACCAGTTCGGCATCACAACGATCCATACGGAAGACTCCTACGACCTGGGGTATTCGGGCAATCTGGAAAATCTGCACGAAGCCTATAAACAGCTGATCATCGAAGGAAAACTGACACAGCGGATCTATCAGAAGATTTCTCTGCCCAGAATGGAAAACCTGAAAGCATTTTTGGAAGGTCCCCTGCGCACCGGAATGGGCAATGACTACTTCCGAATCGGGCCGGTAAAGCTGTGGGCCGACGGCACCATCGGCGCCCACACCGCCTTTATGCTGGAAGACTATTCGGACCTGCCGGAAGGCGGGATCGGGATCGCCGTCTACGAAAATGACGAGATCCGGGAAATGATCGAGCTGACACACCGAAGCGGAATGCAAATGTGCATCCACGCCATCGGCGACGGCGCCCTTAAGCAGGTGGTGGATGCCTACGACGAGGTGATCCAAAAGTATTCGGACATCCCCCATCGTCACAGGATCGTCCACTGCCAGATCGGCAACGACGATCTCTATAAGAAGCTGGCGAAGAACGGACTCAACATCAACATCCAGCCCATGCAGACCGAAACGGACTACCCGCTCATCGAATACAGGCTCGGCAAAGAACGGATCAAGCGCTGCCACGCATGGAGAAGCCTGATCGATTACGGTGTTACCATCACAGGCAGTTCTGACGTGCCCTGCACCAACAGCTTTGATGCGGCGGATGTTTTCATCGGGATCGATGCCGTGGTCAACCGGACCAAGTGGCTTCCGGAAGAAGCGGTCACGGCGTATGAAGCGCTGGAAATGTATACCGTCAACGCCGCTTACGCCGCATTCGAAGAAGAAGTGAAAGGCAGCCTGGAAGAAGGAAAACTGGCGGATTTCGTGATCGCCACCGGGAACCCTCTGGAAGAAGGCATCTCCATCAAGGACATCAAGGTGGAGCAGACCTTTGTTGGGGGAATCAAAGTATACGAAGCTTAGAGAGCATCACACAATAAAAAGCGGAGGGTCTTTGCAAAGACCCTCCGCTTTTTATTGTTCATACATGCGATAGAGCCCGGAGTATACGCCGTTCTTCGCCAGCAGTTCCTGGTGAGTGCCCTTCTCTTCGATCCCGTTTTCCGTAAGCACCAGAATGATGGATGCATTGCGGATCGTGGTGAGCCGATGGGCGATCGTAAAGGTGGTGCGCCCTTGGGAAAGTCGTTCCAAAGATTTTTTTACCAGAAGCTCGCTCTCGTTGTCCAGGGCGGAAGTCGCTTCATCCAGAATCAGGACCGGCGGATTTTTCAGAAATACCCGGGCGATACTGATCCGCTGCTTTTGTCCGCCGGACAATTTGACCCCCCGCTCGCCCACATAAGTCTCGTATCCGTCCGGCAGCGCTTCGATGAAATCATGGGCCGCTGCATACCTGGCTGCCCGGATCACTTCCTCGATGGACGCGCCGGGCTTCCCGTATTGAATGTTTTCAAAGACCGAACCGGAAAATAAATACACATCCTGCTGGACGATGCCGATCTGAGAACGAAGGGATTGGATCGTCACATCCTTGATATCATAGCCGTCAATTAAAATCCTGCCGGAGGATACATCGTAAAACCGAGGGATCAGATTGCACAGCGTGGTCTTGCCGCTGCCGGAAGGGCCTACCAGCGCTACGTTTTCTCCGGCGTTCACGGTCAGATCGATATCGGACAGTACGTTGCGGTTGTTGTCCGAATAGCGAAAGCTGACCCTGTCGAATCGCACTTCGCCGGTCACATTGGGGAGCACGATGGCATTTGCGGCATCGTCCACCTCCACCGGCGCGTCCATGATCTCGATGAACCGCTCGATCCCCGTAATCCCCCTCTGGAACTGCTCCGTAAACTCAACGATCCGTCGGATCGAAGCAAGCAACAGTGTCACATAGAGTAAAAATGCCACAAGGTCGGGCGCTTCGATCCGTCGATGGATCATGAATATTGCGCCTACGATCACGACAGCGATATACATCAGACCGTCGAAGAATCGAATCGTACTGTGAAAGCCGGCCATATACCGATAGGCCTGACGCTTGATCCGCAGGAAACCTTCGTTGCCTTCCTTGAATTTTGCTTCTTCCACATCTTCGTTGGCGAAAGACTTAACGACCCGAACGCCCAGCAGGCTGTCCTCCACTTTTGAATTCAGTTCTCCGATCTGGTCCCGGGATCTCTTGAAAGCGCGCCGCATCTTGAAATTAAACGTTGTAGCAAAAATCAGCATCAAAGGAAGCATGGTAAAAATAATCAGCGTCAGCGTCACCTCCATGCGAAGCAAAATGACAAAGGCCACAACGATCTTTACCGCAGCAATAAAAAATTCCTCGGGGCAATGGTGGGCGAATTCCGTCACGTCCATCAGATCACTGGTGATCCTGGCCATGATCTGGCCGATTTTATTGTTATCGTAATAAGAATACGATAACTGCTGCAGATGACTGAACAGGTCCTTTCGCATATCCGTCTCGATACGGGCACCCATGGTGTGGCCAACAGAGGTCATAAAATAATTTGCAGTCACATCCACCAGCCTCAGCACCAGGTAAAAAGTCCCTAAACGGAGAACCATTTGCACGGTAAGTCCCGCCAAATCATTCATGCCCATATCCGTGATGTACCGGATGATCAAGGGGAGCGCCAGTTCGCAGACGGTGGTAAGCGCAGCGCAAAAAAGATCCAGTATCAGGATCCAGCGATATTTCCTGTAGTACGGTACAAACCTCTTTACCAAATAGGAAGTTCGCATCGTTTTGTTCTCGTCCATAGCTTTTTTCTCCCGGTTAGATTAGTCTTAAATTCATTGTATCACGAACCTTTTGATTTGACACTCGCTATGGCGTTCTGTACGAAAGCAGCTCTCCGCGTTTCCATCATGAATTGCCTGTTGCCTTCGCCTTGCTTTGCCTGTACTATGATTCTGAGGACAAGGAGGTTTCCCATGAAAAAGCTGTTTTATAACGCAACAATCCATACTCTGGACCGGGGAAAGATCGCAAAGAACCTGCTCACGGAAGAGGACCGCATTTTAGCGGTAGACTGCGATCCGGCCGCCTATTCGGATGACCCTTCCTGTGAACGGATCGACCTGCAGGGACGTACAGTACTTCCGGGCTTTCACGACAGCCACGAGCATTTTCTCTGCTATGCGATCGACAAAGAAAAAATCGACTTCTACAATGCCCGGAGCGTAGCGGAAATGGCGGAGATGACACGCCGCTATATCCGGGAGCGCAGCATCCCCAAGGGACAATGGGTGCAGGGCGGTGGCTGGAACGAAAACTTCTTCGATGTGAAGAAGGTGCCCACCCGCCAGCAGCTGGACGAAATGGCGCCGGATAATCCCGTGATGTTCACACGAGCCTGCTGCAGCACTGCCGTGGCCAACACGGCTGCCCTGAAGCTGGCGGGCATTTTTGAGAATCCTCCGAAGATGAGCGACGGCGAGATCGTTGTGGATGAAAAAGGGATCCCCACGGGATTGCTCAACGAAAGAGCGCGCTTTTACGTGTACGACATCATTCCCAATATCAGCAAGGATGCTGTCAAACAGCTGATCCTGGACTATCAGGAAGATTTGCTCAGGACGGGTCTGACCACCGTTCAGACCGACGACTTTAAGCTCTGGGACGCCACATTCAAAGATATCCTGCAAGCGTACAAAGAACTTGAACAGGAAGGCAGGCTGAAAGTCCGGTTTATTCAGCAGCTCAGACTGATCGACCACAAGGAACTGGACGCATATCTGGCCATGGGCATCAAGCCGTATGAAGGTTCGGACATGTTCAAGGTGGGTACCTTTAAGCTTCTTCCTGACGGCTCCCTTGGCGGAAAGACCGCTGCGCTGCTGGCCCCTTACGAAGGCGAAAAAGAAAATAAAGGAATCCTCACCTATACCCGGGAGCAGTTGTACAGCCTGCTGGAAAAGGCCCACTTAAACGGCCTGCAGCTGGCCATGCACGCCATCGGCGACGGCACTATGGATCTGGTTCTGTCCTGCTACAAGGAACTGCAGGAAAAGCATCCGAAGGAAGATCCCAGGTTCCGCATCATCCACTGCCAGATCACCAACGAGGATATCCTGGACCGGTTCGCAGAACAAAGCGTGATTGCAGACATCCAGCCGCTGTTCATCAAAGCGGATATGGAAGTGGCCGAACAGCTCATTGGCAGGGATCGCCTCCGCACCAGCTACAATTGGAAAACGATGCTGGAAAAGGGCGTTCACATCTCCGGGAGCTCCGACGCGCCCGTGGAGTCCTTCGACCCCAGATTGGCCATCTACTGCGCCGTCACTTCCAAGAACCTGGAAGGCAAGCCCGAAGGCGGCTGGATGCCCGAACAGCGCCTTACCAGAGAAGAGGCCGTGGGACTATACACCACAGGAGCTGCCTACACCTGCTACGAGGAGAATCGCAAAGGTATGCTGAAAGAGGGCTTTCTGGCCGACTTCATCGTAATGCCCGAAGATATCATGACGGTTCCCGAAGATAGAATCCGGACGTTGAACGTGGACGAAGTCTGGGTAGGCGGAGAAAAGGTTTACGAAGGATAAATAGAAAAACCCTGCGGGAATACGACCGCAGGGTCTTATTTTGCAGAAAAATCACTGCTTTGCTATCAACTTCCGTTCAATTTGCAAAGTGATTCCGATCTCTTCTGCGCGTTCCAGATAATAGTCGTTCTGTACCTCTGTGAGCATATCTGAAGAAATCAGGCCCTTCTGCGTATATAAATCGTTTACGAACATCTTTGTAAACAGTGCTCCCGCTTTTCCGGTCAAATACATTTCAGATGAAATACCGGCTTTCTGGAAGGATTCAACAAGGCCCGGGGCAAATACATGGGTCTCGATCAATAGCTTCTTTCCGTCTTTGATGCCGATCGCTTCCACAACCATCGCGCCCGAATCCGAGACAAGCCCTTCTTCGAGAATCTGCCGGATCACTTCACGATCTCTGGGCGCCGGGGGAACATGCTTGAGCACCATGTGGAACGGAATCACCTGAACACCATCCACTTCTTCCGGCTTTTTTGACAGGAGGCCCGCGCGATACAGCGGCTCGGAGAAATCAACCCCGGCGCCTCCATACTTGAAATAGACGTTCTTGACGCCCTTGAAATATTTTTGGGAGTTCATGCCCATGTGCAATGGCTCGTCATGAGCGTGCTCCACAAGTCTGACTTCTTTATCAAGGTAATCGTATTTTCTGAAAATCGGCCGGCTAAAGGCTTTCGTCCGAATGAGCCGGCCCTCTTCAAACGCGTAAGCATCGTTGCTCATATCATTCAACGCTGTAACGGGAGACCACCAGAAGGGAAGAAACCGCCTGGCTTCCACTCCCTCATATACAATGTTACAGATCGTTTCGCAAGAATCCAGATATCGCATAGCGTTTCTGGCCGCAACGCAGATGAGGCCGGGCGCCGAGCCCGTTCCGATCACCGCGGTTTTTCCGATTTCCTCAAAGCGCCTGTTGTATTCGGTATACATCAGATCGATACTTTCGGCCCAATTTTCCGCAAGCACATCTGTTGCCGCAAAATCCTGATAATTGGTTTTAGCTTCCAGGGCAGCTTCCAAAGCATTGGGGGCAAAGGCCAGCGGCAGCGCGTTGACGATCAGATCGACACCCTGTGCCGCATCGACGATCTGCTTCAGATCATTGGCTTCGACCCATAGACCTTTGCCCTTTTTCAGTTGGCCCGCAAGCTTGTTCGCAGCCTTTCGGTCGTGGCCGGCGCAAATGATTTCAGCTACATTCGGTTCTTCGTCCATGCATCTTGCAACAGTCGACCCGATGGCGCCGTACCCCAGGATCAGTATCTTTTTCATAGTAACCCGTCTTTCTTTGAATCAATGCATCGTACAACATAGATTGTACCCCATATCGCCATCCCAGACAATGTAAAAAGCCAACTCTGCGCTTCGGAAATCATTTTGCAAAGCAAAGACCCTGCAATGCTGTGATCGCAGGGTCTTTACCGTGGTGCCCAGACTCGGAATTGAACCAAGGACACGTAGATTTTCAGTCTACTGCTCTACCGACTGAGCTATCTGGGCGTATCTTTTGTTAAATTGGTGGGCCATCGGGGACTTGAACCCAGGACCTGCCGGTTATGAGCCGGATGCTCTGACCAACTGAGCTAATGGCCCACAGCTTGTAATTGGTCGGGGTGACAGGATTTGAACCTGCGACCCACTGCTCCCAAAGCAGTTGCGCTACCAAGCTGCGCTACACCCCGAAAAAAATTGGCAGGGGCAGAAGGACTTGAACCCTCGGCACGCGGTTTTGGAGACCGCTGCTCTACCAACTGAGCTATACCCCTAAATTCCAATTGTGAAAGGTGTGGCGGAGAAGATGGGATTCGAACCCATGCGGCCCTTGCGAACCCTAACGGTTTAGCAAACCGTCCTCTTCAGCCTACTTGAGTACTTCTCCAGCGCTTGGTCTAAATAACGGCAGATGGCTCAATGCTTGGATAGTGTTGCGTCCAAGAGGGATCCGCCGCGGGGTGCATCCTTGGCGGAGAGGGTGGGATTCGAACCCACGGCCCCTTTCGGAGTCACCGGTTTTCAAGACCGGCTCCTTAAACCGCTCGGACACCTCTCCATTTGTAGGTCTGCCCAATGTTTGGTGACCCATCGGAGATTCGAACTCCGGACACCTTGATTAAAAGTCAAGTGCTCTGCCAACTGAGCTAATGGGTCCTATGGCTGGGGTAGCAGGATTTGAACCTACGCATGACGGAGTCAAAGTCCGTTGCCTTACCGCTTGGCTATACCCCAGAATATATGGTGAGCCCATAGGGATTCGAACCCCAGACACACGGCTTAGAAGGCCGTTGCTCTATCCAACTGAGCTATGAGCCCACGACATTGCCGGCAGAGCCGGCAAATAATGGAGCGGATGATGAGAATCGAACTCACGCTATCAGCTTGGAAGGCTGAAGTTCTACCATTGAACTACATCCGCAGATATGGAGCGGAAGACGAGATTCGAACTCGCGACCCTCGCCTTGGCAAGGCGATGCTCTACCCCTGAGCCACTTCCGCATGTTTGGTGGAGGGAGATGGATTCGAACCATCGAAAGCTCAGCTAACGGATTTACAGTCCGCCCCCTTTGGCCACTCGGGAATCCCTCCATATTGGAGCTGGCGATCGGAATCGAACCAACAACCTGCTGATTACAAATCAGCTGCTCTACCGTTGAGCCACGCCAGCGTGTGCTTCGTTAAAAATTTGGCGACCTGGATCGGGCTCGAACCGACGACCTCCAGCGTGACAGGCTGGCATTCTAACCAACTGAACTACCAGGCCACTCGTGGTGGGCGCAACAGGGCTCGAACCTGTGACCCCTTGCTTGTAAGGCAAGTGCTCTCCCAGCTGAGCTATGCGCCCACGATCATTTCTAACTATCTGACACATTTATAAATGATACAGTAGGAACCGCTGACTGTCAAGAGCATTTTAGAGTCTGAAAAAAGTTTTTTCTCCGGGTTCCGCACTTTTGCGCCAATGCCCGCCAAGCTTTATTTTTCAAGGCTTTAAAGCGCCAGCAGCACGAAGTTCAACAGGAACAACCCGCTGCAGATCCACAATACGACGCTCACGTCCCGGCCCTGTCCCAGCACCACCTTCGTAAGACAGTAAAAGATGAATGCCGTGGCGATCCCGTAAGAAATATTGTAACATAGAGCCATGAAAATCGCCGCAAAAAAAGCAGGGATCGCAGTGGACAGATCTGCCCAATCAATTTTCTTGAAGGACGACAACATCATGATCCCCACCATGATCAGAACCGGAGCCGTGGCCTGAGCCGGCACCAGTGCTACGATCGGAGAAAGTGCGATACAGGACAAAAACAGACCCGCCGTAACAACAGAAGCAAGTCCGGTGCGCCCGCCTGCCCCGATCCCTGCCGTGCTCTCCAGATATGTCGTCACGTTGGAACAACCCAGCACAGAACCTGTCAGCGTGCCGCAGGCGTCGGCAAAAAGTGCTCTTTCCAATTTGGTTCGGCCACCGGGATGTTTCTTGTCTCGGGCTTGCAGTTGTTTCATCTCCTCGTCGGAAAAAATGCCGGACTGTCGGCCTGTACCCAGAAACATACCGATCGTATCAAAGATATCCGACAAACTGAACGCGAAGACCGTCATGATCACCGTGGGCAGTCTGTCTCCATCCGAAAACAGGGATCCCAGGCCTTTGGCGCCGAAGGCGACCAGAAAGGTTTGCTTCAATTCAGTAAAGGACTGAATGATTCCCCGAGTCAAAGACATCTCCGACACGTCTGTTATGCCCACAAGGATGCTTAGGATCGTCGTAATGAGGATTGCCAGCAGAATACCGGCCCGGATCTGTCGAAGCAAGAATACGGTAAGGAGAACAAATCCGATCAATGCCAGCAGCGTCTGGGGGTTTCCCAGCGTGGCCAGCGCAGGCACCGCAGAGCCGTTTCCCACGACGTTTCCGTCCACGAGATCATAGGTGCCCGGGCTCATGGTAAAAGTCAGGAAACCGGCGTTTTTGATGCCCACATAGGCAATGAAGACCCCGATCCCGCCGCCGATGGCGATCTGAAGCTCCCGGGGGATCGCAAGCAGGATGGCTTTGCGAATATTGGTGACCGTAATGATCAGATTGATCAGACCGCAGAGGAAAACCATGGCAAAGGCTTCTTGCCAGGTAAAACCCAGCGTTCCGCAGACGGTAAAGGCCAGGAATGAAGAAAGACCGATGCCCGGCGCCAGCGCATAGGGCACATTTGCGTAAAGACCCATGACCAAAGTCGCCGCTGCCGAGGAAAGAATAACGGCAAGAAAAACACCGCCGTAGGGCAGCGGATTATCCGGCGTTCCGGCCAGTACCAGAGTGGACGGGATCACGAAAATCGCGTAGGCCATCGCAAAAAATGTGGTAAAGCCGGCCACCACTTCCCGGGAGACTGTCGTCCCGTTCTGTTTCAACTGAAATCGTTTTTCCATCTTATGCTCTTATTTACCCTTGAGTTTGTCGATCACATAGATTAGAAGGCAAGCCCCCGCAACAGCAACGATCATCGTGGAGACAAGACTATTCGCAGAAAATCCCAAAAGGCCAAATAGAAGGCTGCCGAAAAAGCCTCCCAAAATACCGATAATGATGTAAAACAGCACTCCTGCCGATTTATTCATCAGTCTGCTTGCGATCCAGCCGGCCAATCCGCCGATCAGGATCGTAATGAATGTGTTGATTATATTGCCCATTGCTTTCCTCGCTTCCGTTCATTCGTTCCTAAATATTATACGAAGGGACGAAACCCCTGTCAAACTACAACAGCTTTTCCGTAAGCTCAAGGACCGGCGGCATCCCGCTGTTCAGATCCGCCAGCATCCCTGTCACCCGTTCGTGATACTCGCGCTCATAGCGCAGCAAGATGTCCACTTCCTGAGCATACGCAGTGTTTTCGATAGAAAAAGGCTGATCCTGTTCCAGGTTCTTCAATTTTCCCAAAAGCGGGTAAGGTAAGCGGACTTTCAGAAGGATCATGTCCCGTACCGGATGGATGCCCGAAACCGTCAGAGCTTGTCTGGCGGTCTCGGTATAGGCACGTACCAGACCGCCGGTTCCCAGCTTCGTTCCGCCGTAGTAGCGGGTGACGACGCAGACCAGATTCGTAAGCCCTTCCCGGACCAGCATCTGCAGAATGGGCGGACCGGCAGTCCCCTGTGGCTCTCCGTCATCAGAAGCCCATTGCAGTTCCATCTGCTCGCCTACGATATACACCGGAACATGATGCGTCGCCGTCTTGTGCAGATCCCGAATCTTTCGGATATAGGCTTCGGCTTCTTCCCTGGACGAGATCGGCGCGATATGTCCGATGAAACGGGAGCGCTGAATCACTTCTTCGGATGTCGCTTCTTTTTGGACCGTTGTATACCGGATCAACGCAAACCTCTCCTTCTATACTATGATAGGATAAACTCTTCAAACCGCTTCCGGTCAGCCAGGTCCAACGCTACTGTGAGGAAGGTGCCGTCTTCCCGATGGGTCAGGACCCTGGGTTGTGCCTGTGTACACAGGTAAGATACCAGATCCCCCCTGCTGTAGGGGATGAGAACATCGACCTCTGTGCTGTCGCCGAAAAGCAGTTCCTTGATTCGGGTCAGTAATTCATCATAACCCTGCCCGGTTTTCGTGGAGATCGCCAAGGCATTTTTTCCGTAAGCCGGTAAAGAAGGCTCAGACATCAGATCGATTTTGTTGAAGAGTAATAGTTTCGTCTTATCTCCGGCGCCCAACTCCCGAAGCACCTTGTTAGTGACGTCGATATGAAAGTCCGCTTCCGGGAAACTGGCATCCACCACATGAAGCAGCAGGTCTGCTTCCACCACCTCTTCCAGCGTGGAGCGAAAAGCCTTCACCAACGTATGAGGCAGCTTGCTCACAAAACCCACTGTGTCGATCAGGAGAAACCGATGACGATCTTCCATCGTGATCAGTCGCCGGGAAGCATCCAAGGTGGCAAAGAGCATGTCTTTTTCCAGCACCTGCTTGTCCTGTCTGTCTTCCATTACCAACATACGGTTCATGATAGACGACTTTCCGGAGTTGGTATAGCCCACAAGCGCTACGATCGGCAGATCCGAACGTTCGCTCCGCGCGCGCTGGGTCTTCCGATGACCCCGGTATTCCTCCATCTCTCGCCGGATCTCATCGATCCGCTTTTGGATATGCCTGCGGTCGGTTTCAAGTTTTTTTTCGCCCGGCCCCCGTGTGCCGATCCCGCCGCCCAGCCGGGACAGGGACTTGCCCAGCCCCGTCAGCCGGGGCATCCTGTATTGCTGCTGCGCCATTTCCACCTGAAGCTTGCCTTCTTTGGAAGTGGCCCGGGCAGCAAAGATATCCAGAATAAGCAGCGTCCGATCGATCACCGATACGGAAAGAACTTCTTCCATGTTCCGCAACTGGATGCCGGTGAGCTCGTCGTTGACGATCACAAGATCCGCCTCCATGGTGCGGCACAGCTCTGCCAGTTCCTCCAACTTCCCTTTCCCCACGTAAGTGCGAGGGTGGCTTTTGTCCAGATTCTGAACCATCTGACCAAGGACATGTATACCTGCGGCAGCAGACAGTCCGGCCAATTCTTCCATGGAATAGGAAATATCCTCGCTGAACTGCACGCCAACGAGGATCGCCCGATACTCTTCTGTACTGATGACCCGATTGTCGGCATCAAATTGAAGCATCATTTCTCCTTATAATATGAATCGATCGATGTCGTCGGCATGGATCCGGTCGGCAAATTTCTCCCGCACATACGCCGCATCGATGACGATGGATTCTTCCTCCATCTCCGGAATATTGAACGAAATATCCTCCAACAGCTTCTCCATGATCGTGTGCAGCCGGCGGGCGCCGATGTTTTCTGTCTGATCATTGATCAGAGAGGCCATGGAAGCGATTTCTTCCACGGCATCGTCGGCAAAATCCACGTTGACGCCTTCTGTTTCCAACAAGAGCTTATGCTGCTTCAGCAGCGCATTGTCCGGCTCGGTCAGGATCCTGACAAAATCGTCCTTCGTAAGATTCTCCAGTTCTACCCGAATGGGAAAACGTCCCTGTAGTTCCGGGATCAAATCCGTTGGTTTGGAGATATGGAACGCGCCGGCGCCGACAAATAACACGTGATCGGTCTTGACCGGTCCGTGTTTCGTGTTGACCACACTGCCTTCCACGATGGGCAGAATATCCCTCTGCACACCTTCCCTGGACACGTCTGCACCGCTGCGGTATCCGGATCCCGAAGCAATTTTGTCGATTTCGTCGATAAAGATGATCCCGTTTTGCTCGCAGTTTTCCAAGGCCTCCGTCGTCACCTGGTCCATATCGATCAGGTTCTGGGCTTCTTGTTCTGTAAGGATCTTGCGCGCGTCCTTGACCTTCAAATTCTTCTTTTTCTTCTTCTGAGGCATCATATCTCCGAAGATGCTCCCCAGAGAAATACTGCCGCCACCTTGCCCCAGATCCAGCGCATTGTTGTCCTTGGGCGCTTCTGACACCTCAATTTCAATGTACTGTTCTTCCAGGAGTCCGTCCTTCAATTGTTGGCGCACTTGCTCCCGAGCCAGCTCGACCTCGCCTTCCGGCACCTCTTTTTCGTTTTCTGCAGAGGTCGAACGACTGGGCTGCTGTGCGTTGTAGGCATTGCCCAGGATAAAGTCGAAGGGTCCCCGGACACCCTGTCCTGCGGGCTTTTTCTTTTTTCCCGGTATAATGGCTTCGATGATCTTTTCTTCGGCCAGCTCTTGGGCGATCGCATACTTTTCGTCCAAGTGTTTCTGCTTGGTGACGCGAATCGAAGATTCCATCAGATCCCGCACCATGGAATCCACATCCCGGCCCACATATCCTACTTCGGTAAACTTCGTAGCTTCCACTTTTACAAAAGGAGCATCCATGAGTTTGGCGAGCCTTCTGGCGATCTCTGTCTTCCCAACGCCGGTGGGGCCGATCATCAGAATGTTTTTAGGCGAGATTTCTTCCCGCATCTCTTCGGACAGCTTGCTTCTGCGGTAGCGGTTTCTGAGGGCGACAGCAACAGATTTTTTTGCCTGCTCCTGCCCGATGATATATTTGTCCAGCTCGGTGACGATTTCCTTGGGCGTCATATTGTACAATGTATTCATGAGACAACCTTCCTCTCTACAGTTTTTCCACGGAGATATGGTCGTTGGTGTATACGCAGATGCTGGAAGCGATGCGCAGAGCCTCCCGGACGATCTCCTCGGCTGTCATATCGCTATGTTCGTAAAGCGCGTAGGCCGCCGCATGGGCATAGTTGCCCCCGGAGCCGATGGCCACAAAATTAGAATCCGGCTCGATCACTTCCCCGTTTCCGGAGATCAGTAAGATCGTGTCCCGATCCGCTGCGATCATCAGCGCTTCCAGATTGCGCATCACTTTATCGGAGCGCCACATTTGCGCCAAAGCCACAGCGGCCCGTTTCAGATTGCCTCCGTGCTCCTCCAGCTTTTTTTCAAATTTATCCGTCAGAGCAAAAGCGTCGGAAACCGAGCCGGCGAAGCCGGTGATCACTGTGTTTTTATAGATTTTCCGAACTTTTTTTGCAGTATGCTTCATTACTGCATTCTGCCCCATCGTCACCTGCCCGTCTCCGCCGATACAGATGTCCTGCTCATTGCGTCGGACGACGACGATCGTCGTTGCATGAAATTGTTCCATCGTTCTCTCCCTGTCTATTTTGTGCTTTCTTCCGAATAGCCGCAGCTCGGATTGGAGCACTTCAGTTTTTTTGCTTTGCCGGAGTTTTTTTCCACTAAAAGACTTCCGCATTCCGGACATTTTTTGTCCACCGGCTTGTCCCAATACACCTGTTGGCATTCCGGATAACCGCTGCATCCGTAAAACACCTTTCCTCTTTTGCTCTTTCGAAGGATCAAGTCCTTCCCGCAGGACGGACAAGCCACACCCACCTTTTGGACGATCGGCTTCGTATTTTTACACTCCGGAAATCCTGTGCATGCCAGGAAGGGGCCAAAACGTCCTTCTTTAATGGCCATGGGCTTTCCGCACAGTGTGCATGCTTCATCGCTGAGCACCGGAGGCAGATTGACCTTTTCGATCTGACTTTCCGCAACTTCCAGTTCCTTTTTTAGGCTCCCGTGATAAAGATCGCCCACCACCGACTGCCAAGGCACGGATTTGGTTTCCACATCATCCAGTTTCCCCTCCATATCGGCAGTGAAGTTCACGTCTGCGATTTCCTTAAAGTAATCTTCCATGATCTGGGTGACTACAAACCCCAAGTCCGTCGGCACCAGGCTCTTCTTTTCCCGTACCACATAGCGTCGATCGACCAGCGTGGATACGATGGGCGCATAGGTGCTGGGGCGCCCGATATCCTTTTCTTCCAGCTCTTTGATCAGGCTGGCCTCGGTAAACCGGGACGGAGGTTGCGTAAAATTCTGTTCTCCGTCGATATTCAGGAGTACCAATGCATCTCCCTGATGTAGCTTTGGCAGGGTCTTGTCCTTGTCCTCTTTATCGCTATCATTATAAATTTTTAGATATCCGTCAAAGCGAAGATGAGATCCCTGGGCCTTCAATCCGTAGGATCCGTTTTGCACGTCCACATTGGTCACATCGAACACAGCCGGCGCCATGCGGCTGGCCACAAACCTGGACCAGATCAAACGGTAGAGTTTCCACTGGTCTGCCGTTAGCGAAGCTTTCGCCTCGTCCGGCGTGATATCCACATAGCTTGGCCGGATCGCTTCGTGGGCATCCTGCACTTCTTTCTTTTTGTTGACAAATCGGTTATTTCCGATATATTCCGGCGCAAAATGGTCGTTGATATAAGCTTTGCACGCCGCATCGGCTTCGGCGGATATTCGAACCGAATCTGTACGAATGTAGGAGACAAGGCCGATCGTCCCGTGTCCTTTGACCTCGCAGCCTTCGTACAGTTGTTGCGCCACCAACATGGTTTTTTTCGGTGTAAAGCCCAATTTAATGGAGGCATCCTGCTGCAGACTGCTGGTCGTATAAGGCGCCCAGGGCTTTTTGATCCGCTCCTTGGTCTCCACAGAAGAAACGGAAAAGCTGCCGCCCTTGAGTTCCTCCAATATACGCTCCGCCTGTTGGCGATCATCGATCGTCAATTTCTTTCCGTTGTATTCTGCCAGTCTGGCGGAAAACTGATGCCGCTTGCTGTCGAGTTCTTTGCCGGCCCCTTTGGCCAGATCCGCAGCGATCACCCAGTATTCTCTTGGTATAAAATCCTGGATGAGCCGTTCCCGGTCACAGAGGATCTTTAAAGCCGCAGACTGGACCCGCCCGGCAGAAAGACCGCGCTTGACCTTGCTCCACAGGATCGGGCTGATTTTATATCCGACGACTCTGTCCAGCACTCTTCTGGCTTGCTGCGCGTTTACCAGATTCATATCGATGGGTCGCGGATTCTGGATCGCTTCCCGAATGGCCGGTTTTGTGATCTCATTGAATACGATTCGATTGGAATGCGTTTCGTCCATACCAAGCAGATTGGAAATATGCCAGGATATGGCCTCGCCTTCCCGATCAGGGTCGGTGGCCAGCAGGACCCGCTCCGCCTTGGACGCTTCCTTTTTGATCTCTTTGATAATACTGGCACGACCACGGACATTGATATACTCCGGCTCGAAGTTATTCTCGATATCCACTGCCAGCCTGCTTTTCGGCAAATCCACAATGTGACCCGCCGAAGCAATGACCTTATATCTGCTTCCTAAAAATTTTCCGATCGTTCTGGCTTTGGAGGGTGATTCCACAATCACCAATGTTTTTGCAGGTGCCATACAGTTCCTTTCCTATCGGTGGCAAAGCTTTGTTTCACAGTCGTACGTCTGTTTTGTATGCGAAAAAATCTGCATATTATAATGTAGATTTTCGTCAATGAACGATTATAAGTCTATTTCCACTATTTTGCAACTACTATTTTCGAACCCGACTCCTGAAGCAATCCTTTCAATTCCAGAATCGTCACCAGAGAGGCCACAGAAGCAGCCGGGATATCGGACAGCGCGCAGAGACGCTCCCGGGAAATCATCCCTTCCCTTTCCACGATAGCCACCACGCGCGATTCTTCCTCGGAAAGCGACTCCCTCAGCCGTTGGGTTCGTTGAGAAGACAATCCCAGCGCCGCAGCGGCCGTGTCCAGATCTGTGATAGGATAGGCGCCGTCATAAATCAACCGATTGACACCGGCGCTGTTGGGCTGATTGATATTACCGGGCACGGCAAATACATCCCGACCCTGCTCCGCCGCCAACCCCGCGGTGATCATGGACCCGCTCTTTTCTGCGCCCTCGACCACGACCACGGACTTTGACAGACCGCTGATCACCCGGTTCCGAAGAGGGAAATAAGAGGCATAGCCTCTTTCCCCGGGTTTGAACTCGGACAGGATCAACCCTTCCTGACGGATCTGCCGATAGAGTTTTCGATTGCAAGCCGGAAAGCAGTGCTCGATGCCGGTCCCCAAGACGGCGATCGTCCCTGTCCTCCTGGACAAGCATCCCGCATGGGCTTCCGCATCGATCCCCTCGGCCATACCGCTGATTACGGGCGTTCCGCATTCCGCGATCCTGGCCGCGATTTGAAACGCCGCCCACCGCCCGTAAGAAGAAGCGCGCCGCGTCCCTACGACAGCGATCCCCGGACCGATGAGCAGCGAAGGATCCCCCAGTCCGTACAGAACCATGGGGGGATCGACGATCTCCCGAAGCCAAGACGGGTATTCAGGGCTGCCGTAATGCATCAGCCAGGCGCCCATGGCTGATGCGCGCTGAATGCAATCCTGCGCATCCGACACATTCCGGTCCAGCCCCGAATCCCATCGCTTTTGCATTCTCAGCTCTTCGCAATAAACCTCAAGACATCCCTCCAACTGGGAATCCGAAGCTCCATAGACCGCTTGGGCGCTGCCGAAGAGTTCGACTAAAAATTTTTTGGTGCGTCGATTCAGATCTTTGCAGCAGGACAACCACACGTATGCCAGCATTGGATCCACTATATGCCTCCTTTTCTGCTCTTGTCCGGAACCCTATAACTCAAGGCTTCCAGAATATGATCTTCCTTGATGGATGTGCTGCCCGACAGATCCGCGACGGTTCGAGCAACTCGCAACAGCCGATGATATGCTCTTGCGGACAAGGACCACCGGGAAAAGGCGTCACGCACCAGTTTTCGACAAGGATCGCTCAGATGACAATATAAACCGATCTTATCAGGCGGCAACTGCGCATTGAACTCGATGGACAATGCCCGATAGCGCTTCTTTTGGCGCGCATTGGCCTCTTCGACTTCGTTGCGCAGCTCCCAAGAAGACTTTCCGTTTCTTCTTTCGTTCTCTGCGTCGATATCGCTGTAGGCCATTCGTTCCATACCGATATGCAGATCGATCCGATCCAGGAGCGGGCCGGATATTTTTCCCGCATACTTCTGGCGATCGGTTTCCGTACAGGTGCACGGCCTGACGGGATCGCCGTAATATCCGCACCGACAGGGATTCATTGCGGCAACCAGCACGAAATTGGCGGGGAATGTCAAGGTATCCTGCACTCTGGAGATCGTAACACAACCTTCTTCCATGGGTTGTCTCAGTGTATCCAGAGTCTGTCGACTGAATTCGGGCAGTTCGTCCAAAAACAGCACGCCGTGATGCGCGAGAGAGATTTCCCCCGGGCGCGGCCGACTGCCTCCGCCGGTCATTGCTGCCGCAGAGAGACTGTGATGCGGCGCCCGGAACGGTCTCCTGGCCACCACTGGCATGGCCGAGTCCAAAAGCCCCGCAATGCTGTATATCTGCGTGATGTCCAGCTGCTCCCGGTCCGTCAGAGCTGGCATAATGCCGGGAATCCGCCGTCCCACCATGGTCTTTCCCACACCGGGCGGTCCAACCATCAGCATACCGTGGCCGCCGGCCGCCGCAACGACAGCCGCCCGTTTCACCATCTCCTGTCCCCGGATGTCGCAAAAATCCGGCCCAACCGTCTGATCGGGGTTCGGATGTCTTCCGGATGCCGCCACGGGGAGGATTTTTCGGAATCCAGTGATATGCTCGCCGGCATGCAAAAGTGTTTCCGCAGGATAAAGCAGCATGCCCTTGACTGATTCCGCCTCCCTGCAGTTTCCCATGGGCAGTATGACGTGGCGAATTCCTCTTTTATGCATCCCGATCACCAGCGGCAGAACCCCCTCTACAGGTTCCAATCGTCCGTCCAGCGTCAACTCGCCGATCAACGCTGTTTCCGCCAGCGTTTCTTCGGCCGGGACGATCTGCCCGGTGCTCATCAGCAACCCTACTGCGATCGGCAGATCAAAATGGCTTCCCTCCTTCTTTCGATTGGCAGGAGATAGGTTCACGGTGATCCGCTTCTGAGGAAAGCGGTAACCGCAGTGATCGATGGCCGCATGGATCCGTTCCTTGGCCTCCCGGATCGAGCGATTGGCCAGCCCCACCACCGAAAAAGAAGGCAATCCGTTTCCCACATCCACTTCCACGTGAACTTCCCTGCTTTCCAGTCCGTACAAACTCGCTGTGCTCACCTTGGCATACATGAGACCCTCCTTAAAACGCTCCTGTGACGTGACGGATATAATCTCCCCGAGGGAGCCGTAAAAGCTCGATCACGTCCATGCGGAAATCATACGCTGCACAATCCGGATTCCTATGAACATAGGCAAGGGCAGCGCGTCTGATGTGATCCTGCTTGCCCGGGCCCACAGCCTGACAAGGCAAACCGTATTCCAAAGAAGTCCGGGTCTTAACCTCGATGAAGCAAAGCACTTTATCCCGCAGGGCAATGATATCGATTTCTCCCCACCGGCATCGAAAATTCCGCTCCAGCACATGGTAACCGCCGGCCTTCAGGTATCCGACCGCTTTCCCCTCTCCCCAAGTACCCAGTTGCTTTTTGTCCATTTCTACCACCTCGATAACTCTCTATATAATACCATATTTGTTATTATTTGTAAATTAAAGACAGCAAAAAACGGCTTTCGCCGCTCTTGCTTGTTCCTTATGATTGGGAACTGTTCCTCTTTCCGTTTCGGATCATCTTATGTATCACAAATCCCGCAGCGCCCCAGGTGAGCAACAGACAGACGACCATGGATAGGATCCAACTCATTGCGTGCCTCCTTACTACCGATATTCCTCGGGAATCTCCGGGAAATCTTTTCCGTTGAAATACTTGCGCTTGATCGAGCGCGCGATTTTGCGATTGGTGACCGACAGAAGGGCCAGCAGAAGGACCGTCTGCAATACCACTGTGGCCAATCCGTCCAGATTCGTCGGATCCCACCAGTCATCCGGAAACCAGGCAATCGACTGCGCCATCCACCAGATGATCATGATCGCCGTCATGATGGGTGCGATCCATCCTGCGCACACGCTCCACCATCGCCCCATTTTCCATTCGTTTTCAGGTTGATTCAAAAAAGTGATTCGAACTTTTTCCAGACCGTAGCGATTCATGGCAAAGCCAAGAAATATAGTAGAGAGGAGCAATGCCACGCCCCAGACCCAGTCCTGATTGTTAAAGATCCGAAGGCTCAGAGCCGAGGGAGTTCCGACCACAAGTACAAACAACACGGTGCCGGCCACTGCTTTTTTTCGACTCCAGCCGAAATCCATTAAAAATGTCTGGCCCACGTTGCACATGCCAATGGCCGATGTAAATGCTGCAAATGCCAATCCGGTGAAAAAGAGCACGGATAAAACACGACCTCCGGGCATGTCCTGAAACATCCCCGTAAGGGTGATGAACGTAAGGCCCTGATTTCCAGAAGCGCAAGCGGCATAAGCCTCCGCAGGCGAGGAAGCCATGGCAAACACGGCAGGCAGGACCATGAGACCGGCCAGCATGGCAAAGGATTGATTCCCAAACACCTGAAGTGATGTATTTAAAGAAAGATCGGATTTTGGCTGCGTGTATACCGCGTAGGCCAACGTCAGGCAAAAGCCCGGCCCTATGGACCAGGAGCATTGAGACAGCGCATTGAGCCAAGTGGTGGGAATGACCAAATAGTTCCAATCGATATTAAAAAAATACTTGACACCCTCCAGGGAACCGGGCAGTGTCACGGCTCGAATCGCCAAGATGGCACAGATCAGAAACAGCGCCGGTATCATGAACATATTGACCTTTTCGATGCTTCCGATACCCTTGTAAAGCACCACTGCCAATACGAGTACCGGGATCACAAACCAGAGATACGTCAGAAGGTTTCCATTGACAGTCCTGTCAAAAACCAGCGCCAGATCTTTCCCGAGGTAACTCCCGGTGAGAGACATGCCGATATAGCGGAACACCCATCCCAGTATTGCCATATAGTACGCCGTGATCAACATGCAGACCGACACCATGAACGTACCCATCCAAGTGTACTTATCTCCTAAAAAATCTCGGAAAGCGCCGGCTCCGGAATGTCGGGTCGCACGTCCCAGCAACATTTCCGCGTTGAGGATCGGCAATGCGACGATAAAGCTGGCGATGATCAGCGCTATCACAAAGGCGCCTCCCCCGTTCAGGGCTGCCATACGGGGAAAGCGCCAAATATTTCCCGTCCCCACAGAGCCTCCGATCAGCGTCATCATCAGGCCCATTCGACTGTTAAAACCGGCAGACTTTTTGTCGGGCATTGCTCAATTCTCCTTTCTTTCAACAGGCAACGGTGCTATCCTGTAATTGTACCACCTCGTGTTTCATACTATCACTTCCGATCTTTTTTTTCTACAAGGAGGGCCCAATGGACAAGAAGATTTTATTTATCGGCGGCGGTCAGATGGCCGAAGGGATCATCAGCGGACTGATCCGGCAGGGAGTCTTTGCGCCGGATCATATCTTCGTGAGCGATGTGGTTCCGCAACGCCTGATCCATCTGAAAACCACTTACTCCATCATACCCACAGATGACCCCACTCAGGCGGCATCCTGTGCGGATGTGATTTTTCTGGCAGTCCGTCCCCAGGACGTAGCTTCAGCCTGCGCAGGCCTTGAGAATATAATGTCGGAGCGCCGGGATATCCTGCTGGCTTCCATCGTAGCCGGTGTGGATCTGGCAGCGTTGACAGCCTATACCGCCCCCGGGCAAAAAATTGTACGGATCATGCCCAACACGCTGATCCAAGCGCAAAACGGATTTTCCGCAGCCTGTGTGAACACCCATGTGAACGCAGACGATCGTCAACTGATCCAAACGATGCTGGAGGCTCTCGGGCAGGTCATGTTCCTGAGCGAAGCAAAGTATGATTTATTCACTGCTTACAGCTGTGTCGGACCCATGTACATCTACCTGATGATGCACGCACTGATCCAGGCCGGTGTGCGAACCGGATTTTCCCGAGAGGAATCCTATGCAATCACCATCAAAAATACACTGGGCGCGGCGCAGATGCTGGAACTGACAGGCGATCACCCGCTTCAGAGGATCGATACCATGACATCTCCGGGCGGTGTCACTATCGATGCGCTGGCCAGCCTCGAGGAAGATGCCTTTGTGGGAACCATTCTGAAATCGATGAAAGCTTCCGTCGATAAGACCCTTTCATTCAAATAGTGCGACCACTCGCAAATATCTGTTATTGAAGGAGGACACAATGATAACGAAAGATGAACTTGACCTGTATTCCCCTGAAACAGTCCAGTTGTATTCCGGCATGGAATTCCCTTCGGATCTGCATCCGGAAGCCGCGCCCCTGTTCCTGACCACGGCATTTATCCTGCCCGGTGACCTGGAAGACGTAGAGCAGAACTACAAGGAGAAGAGATTTACTTACATCCGCACCAGGAATCCCAACAGACGCATGCTGGAAGAGGCTTTGTCTGCCCTGGAACACAGTGAAAAAAGCCTGATCTTCTCGTCAGGCATGGCCGCTATCCATACGCCCATGATGGCCTGTCTGAAAACCGGAGATCACCTTTTGGCCGGGAAAACGCTCTACGGTGAAAGCATCGAATTATTTAACCACTATCACACTCAATTCGGCATTGAAGTAGATTATGTCGATTTTACGGATCACGATGCCGTAAGAAAAGCGATGCGTCCAAACACCAAAGTATTGTACACCGAAACGGTGAGCAACCCGAAAATCACCCTCGTGGATGTGGAAGCGCTTGCCGGGATCGCACACGAAAACGACGCGTTGCTTATCGTAGACAATACGTTTGCGACGCCCTATTTGATCCACTGCCTGGACAAAGGCGCCGATCTGGTGATTGAGAGCCTTACGAAATTTATGAACGGCCATTCGGATGCGCTGCTGGGTTCTGTCAGCGGAAAAGCGGCTCTGGTAGACCGCATCGAATTGCTGCAACACCTGTATGGCGGCACCGGCGGCACATTCAATTCCTGGCTGGTACTGCGCAGCCTGCGGACGCTGGATCTGCGTATGGACCGGCACACTTCCAATGCGGACAAGCTGGCCAACGCTCTGGCTAAGCATCCCCGTGTAACAAAGGTGAACTACCCTACGGTCCCCGGATATCCTCAGACTGAAACTGCCAAGAAGCTTTTCGACGGAAAAGGCTTCGGCGGCATGCTGAGCTTCGAGCTGGGAGCGGATTGCAAGCCCGAGATCAGCCGCATGCTCAAACATCTGAAACTGGCTCAGTACGCACCGACACTGGGCGGTTTCCGGACCACCTTGTCCCACCCGGCCACGTCGTCCCATTCGGAGCTGACCCGGGAAGAGCGCATGGCTCTGGGGATCCACGACGGCATGATGCGCGT
>JAQUXD010000119.1:0-2040 GCA_028692535.1 Eubacteriales bacterium
CGGACGGCGCCGTGGTGGAAGTGAACGGCGAGCGCCAGGATGCGGGGCAGACAGACACTCAGACCGAAGGCGGCACCACGACAACAACGATCACCGTGGACGATACGAAGCTCAATAACATCCTGGAGCAAAAGGGGAATAATGCCACGGTCACGCTTCCCGTGTCCGCCGGCTCCGATGTGGTGGTCGGCCAGCTCAACGGCCAGACTGTCAAGACCATGGAAACCAAATCGGCGGTCCTGGAGATCAAAACCGACACGGTCACCTATACCCTGCCTGCAGCCCAGATCAGCATCGATTCTGTCTCGGGGCAATTGGGCGAAAATGTATCTCTTCAGGATATTATCGTAAACGTGAAAGTGGCCGAACCGCCTGCAGATACGGTCAGGGTGATGGAAGACACCGCAAACCAGGGTGGTTACCAGCTCGTCGTGGAGCCGGTGCAGTTTGAAATCACCTGCACCAGCGGAGACAGGACTGTTCAGGTTTCGCGGTTCAACGGTTATGTGGAGCGCACGGTGGCCATTCCCGACGGTGTGGATCCTTCCAGGATCACTACCGGAATCGTGCTCAACGAAGACGGCACCTTCCGCCATGTGCCGACTCAGATCATCATGATCGACGGCAAATATTACGCCAAGATCAACAGCCTTACCAACAGCGTTTACTCCGTGATCTACAACCCGGTGAGCTTTGCCGATGTGGCGACCCACTGGTCGAAGGAGGCCGTCAACGACATGGGCTCCAGAATGGTGGTCACGGGCGCCGGCAGCGGCTCTTACGAGCCGGACCGGAACATGACCCGGGCGGAATTCGCCACCATCATGGTGCGGGCGCTGGGACTTTCCGCCGACGACAGCGCAAGCAGCTTTGGCGATGTCCGGTCTGCTGACTGGTTCCGGGGGTATGTGAATACCGCAGGCGCCTACGGCATCATCACCGGCTACAACAGTTCGCAGTTCGGACCTCAGGATACCATCACCCGGGAGCAAGCCATGACCATGATCGCAAGAGCGATGAAACTGACAGGACTCTCCGCTGTTCTCACCGATACGGAACAGGCTGCGCTGCTTTCCCCATTTAGCGACAGCAGCCGGTTGTCGGCCTATGCCAAAGCCAGCGCCGCCGCATGCCTCAAGACCGGCATTGTGACCGGCAAGACCGCCACGTCCATTTCGCCGGGCGCCCCGGTCACCCGAGCCGAGGTCGCCGTCATGGTCCGCCGGCTCCTGCAGCAGTCCGGATTGATCTGATCCCGAAATCAAAGAGGCCCTGTGCATACGCCGATCGTATGCACAGGGCCTTTTCAATTGAACGGTTAAACGAAATAGTCGATATGCTGCACCGTGCCCGCTGCGCCGCTCTCCTTGAGGTAAATGCCGGTTTTCGCAAGCTCGGCCAACGACGCGTTGCTGCTGTCTTTATAAGTGAACCCGGTATCGATGTGGCCCAGGTAGATTGCGCCGATCCCCGCTTCTGCAATCGCCAGAAGCTGGTCATTGCCAAATTCATCCTTCGTCCAAACAGACAGTTTTTGAAAAACAGCATCCGCCTCGTCGATCCAGTTGTTTCCGTCCGCATCATGCTCGGCCAGCTCGGCAAACCCGTTCCCGCTGTTGGGGCCGAACAGCTCGCTTCCATTGTTGATTTTGCCGTCGCCGTTATGATCCAGGGCCAAAAACCCGCTTCCCTGTGAAAGAAAGTGGATCTCCTCCTCTGTTCCGTCCGAATCCAGGTCAAAACGGATCTTCAGCTCGGACAGGCCGGCGGAAGGAACATCGAGGTTGATGACCAAAGGATCCACTTTTGCCGCGCCCAGCTGCAAACTGAAAGTCTCCTGGGACGCAAAGCTTCTTGACAGATTTATGGCAAGGTCAAAGGTGATCTCTTTTCCGTCCGAGGTTCGGACAATGCCTTGAGACGAGTAGGCCATGGATTCGGTTTCCTGATAGCTGCCGGCATAGCTGTAGGAAAGACCAAAGCCCGATGACGCGGCTCCCGGCTGCAGCCCGCTGCTGTTTGCGAAAATCTTCAGACTTG
>JAQUXD010000119.1:2140-4821 GCA_028692535.1 Eubacteriales bacterium
CGACTTCTTTCTTGAAAAATTCGGTCAAGATCCTCGCGCCCTCATCGTAGGCCTCCAAGCCGATCTCCGATTGGGTTTCCGGCTGCAAAAAAGCCTTGCGGATGTAATGCCCGTCCACCTTCAGGGAATCCAAGGCATACCCCAGCAGTTTGCAGCGAGCCGGGATCAAATGCTCCGGCTTGAATTTCGCGCTTCCTCTGCGGGCGATATATTCTCGCGCGATCCACTGCGGCATAAATCCGACCTGATACGCGCCGATATGCTGATTGGGGATCAGAACATACCGGGTACTCGTGGAACGGGTGATCTGAGCCAGGAGCAGGTTCGCCTGTTCCACCATTTTGCCCGTCGCAAAGGGCCAGTAGGAGCCGACGCCTTCGCTGCTCATCCCCACGGTATCCGTAATGCTGGGATTATTGTGACCTCTGGGGGCGACCAAACGCCACAGCCATGCGATGGCGGGGGGCAGGATATGAAACATGCCAAGGATGCCATAGGAAGGCTCTTCCTTGGTGCACGGCGGCGTCCGAACGCCGAAGCTTCGCACATCCACCTCCACCGGCTCGCTGATCACATTGGGCGCCAGGTGGCGAGGCAGGATGACCCGGGGGTTCGGACAGGGCGTTCCGTCGGAATCCTTGGTATGTTCCCAAACAAGGCAAGTCGAGCGGGGAACGGCCTCAATGTTCAGAAAAATCAGAGGCTCTGCAGGTTGAGTAAAGATTTTCTCATACCGCGGCGTCACGCCATACCCGGTGATGTGGTCCAATCTTAAAAACCAGCCCTGCTCCGCGTCCTTGACCACCAGCTTCTTGCTGTTGTTTTGCATGTCGGGATGACAAAGCGCCATGTCGTCGGTCACAGGACGAAGCTCGCAGGTTTCTTTCAGGTCGATATAGGTTTTCTCACCCGTCACGATATTCTGTCCCAAAAGGATCCGTCCGTCCATTTCCTTGTGGATGTTCTCGATCATCTCGCTTTTTCCGCCGCCGGAAGCGCCCTCATGCATAATGACGATTTCGTTGTCGTAGGGCGTGATCACTTTGACGGTGGAGGCGTGGACCGTCACCCATCCTTCGTTTTCTCCGATGTTCAGCAGCACGCCGTAAATCCCCTTCTTTGCGCTGGGACCCGGATACAGATTATAGGAATACAGCTCGTGCATCTCCGGCAGTCTGTTGTGGATCACGATCTGCTTGCCTTGGAAATGGGTATGCCGAAAGGGCGGCGCAAGAAAAACAACAGCTTTGGGACAAAAGATATTTTCAACTTCTCTGATGTTGACAAAGCCCTGTAGATCTCCCAGACCGCAGGCAAAAAACGCCGCGTTGACCGGCGCGATCAGCAAAGCGTCGTAACCGTACTCCGGTCCGCCGGCCTTGAAAGGCATCACGATCAGGTCTTGTTTTTTCAACCATTCAAAGGTGGCGCTGCGCAGCGGCTCGAAATCCTGATTGTACACATCGTCGTATTTAGGCTTGTCTGTGTCGTTGTCGTCGGCAACCAGCAGACAGTCGGGATCCCTTCTGCGCATGTAGTCGTCCGGGTAATTGACAACCGCGCCGTTTTTGCAGCGCGTTACCGTAGCTTCCTTGACGATGCCGACACCATCCACCTCATATTCCACATCAAAAATATCGCTGGGCGGCGTCCCATAGGAAAGCGCCAACATCTCTTCTCTTGAGGCGGGACAAATGACCGATTTGCTGTTTTCGATTATGTCTGTAACGTATTGGGGCAGCTTGCACTTATTCATAAACTCTTTCATGATTGAGGCCTCTTTTCTAAGCAAAATTCGAATTTCTAGTTTGGTGTGCAGATATACCAGGAAGCCCGGGTATCCACGTCGATGACTTGCACTTCCGAAAAGCACTCTTTCATTCCGGATGCGCAATTCTCCATTTCGGTTGTCGTGTCCTTGATAAAGCGGAAGTAGTCCCCGCGTTCCAGCCATTCGATAATGGTAGTCCGCAGCGTACGCGTTTGATTATAGTCATAAATGATCACTTTATTTCGGGTGACCCGGGCCATTTCCGCATACAACAGCTTTCGCTCACCCTCGCCCATGCCGTGGGCCACATAGGAAGCGATGGAAATGTCAAAGCTCTTATCCTCGAAGGGCAGTTTCTCAAGGGCATTGCCCCGGACATAGTTGATTTTCCCGCCTTCCGTGTGCCGTTTTGCGATGGAAAGCATTTTCATCGCCGGATCGATCCCGGTGACAGACAAACCTTTTTCGGCCAGAACCGCGCAGAGCGCGCCTGTGCCACAGCCCACATCGAGCGCCGTGTCATAGGACGCCAGATTCAGGACTCCGGAGGCGCTGTCAATAACCGCTCCATACCGCTTTTTCTGCATTTCGTAGAACAAGCCGTAGATTGGTGCGATCGCATTGAACAGAAAACTGTTGCTGCTCATGGTCTCATCCCCTCGATCCATAATCAATTTGGACGCCTATTCACCTGAATTTACAGCGTCCATAAATACTTGCGCCACACTGGGATCAAACTGCGTGCCGGCACATCGCTTGATTTCCGCGAGGGCCTCTTCGTGGGACATTGCGATCCGATAGCCTATTTCGGGATGCTTTTTCATTTCGATCCATTCGTCGGAAGTCAATTTGTCCGGCTTTTTTAATATCTGTTCTGCCACGCCCACCTTGCCGATATCATGAAGCGTTG
>JAQUXD010000014.1 GCA_028692535.1 Eubacteriales bacterium
ATTTCCCAGGCGACCACCGATGCTACCATGAACAACCCGGAAGGACCGTCGAACTGGGCGAATCGAATCAAAGTCCTCTGGGAGACTTACGACGTGGAAAAATACTGGACCGAGACATTCCTGCAACCCTGCGAAGGTCCGATCAGTACGGAATTCGGTCTGTATCGCTATACGAACGACAATCCTGTTCCCGCCCGGCATTCGGGTATCGACATTGCCGTACCGACCGGCACACCGGTTCTGGCGTCCAACAGCGGAAGAGTCGTTCGGGCCGAATCCATCATCTATACGGGAAACACCGTGGTCATCGAACACGGCGGCGGATTAAAGACCTATTATTATCACATGAATTCTCTGGACGTCAAAGAGGGACAACATGTCGAAAGGGGAACGCTGATCGGTAAAGTGGGAAGCACCGGATACTCTACCGGCGCTCATTTGCATTTCGAAGTCAAGATGGGCCGCAGCAGTCTGAGTCCGTGGGAATTGTTCGACGGGAGCAGCGAGGTTTATTTTACGGGGGATTTTCTCAAGTGAGATAGCCCAGGTGTTCCAGAAGGATCTTTACGCCGATGAGGATCAGGATCACGCCTCCGGCCAATTCCGCGCCGCGTTTGCCTCGGGCGCCCAGTCGGCTGCCCGCTGTAAAACCCATATAAGACAAGACGAAGGTGATGGCTCCGATCAACAGGATCGCCTGCAGGATACGGGTCCCGGGCAACAGGGCAAAGGTGACGCCGGCCGCCAGCGCATCGATGCTGGTGGCGATCGCCAGCAGGAGTACCTCTTTCAGTCGAAGCACATCATCGCTGCGCGCTGCAGGTTGATCCGGACGCAACGCTTCCGAAATCATCCGACCGCCGATCAAGGCCAGCAACCCGAAAGCGATCCAGTGATCCACCGCGGCGATCGCCGATTCGAAGCGCAGGCCGGCATACCAGCCGATCAGCGGCATGAGGGCTTGAAAACCGCCAAAAAACATAGCGATGATCCATGCATCCTTCCATCGGACTTGCTTCATGCTCAGCCCTTTGCACACGGAAGCGGCAAAGGCGTCCATGGACAAGGCGATGGCGATCAGGATCAGTTCGGTGGTTCCCATTATGTTTTCTCCATTCATCAAATATACACAGTTTGAACAAAAATAAACGTGATGTCAAGTCTCTTTGCGGTTCCTGTTGAATCGCATCAGCTTGGGACATATAATATAAAGAGCGACTTACGCCTCCCTGGACCGCGCAGGGAGCAACGGATGAGACAAGGATACAGGAGAAAGTTTTGGGTGCGTTTAAAAAGCGGATAGTTGCATGGATGTCCACCGGCCGATTATCGGAGCAAAAGCAAGGCGGCAACCGACGGTTGTTGTTATTTTTTGTGTTGATTTTCCTGGGGATATCCATTCTTATCACCGCTTTTCTGTCGAGTTACAGAGAGCGGTTGGAAGTGATCACCGAAGCGGAGATCAATGAATATCTTGCGGAAATCTCCAGTCAGACCACGGTCAGCATGGTGGCGCAGTATCAACGAAACGAAGTGATTGTCCGGGAAATGGGCCGGGCGACGGCGAGCCGCAGTTACGAAAGCATGACTCCTGTACTGAGATATCTGGAAGACCGGATCCTTGGTTTCGGGTTTGGGTCGGCCGGGCTTATCGATGACACCGGCCTGTGGCACACGCCCTTCGGACGGAGGCTCTATTCCACAGCAAGGTCCGATGTGGCAAAGATTTTGGAAAATCCAAACACAGAGATTACGGCAGTGCGGGAGATTTTGGGACAACCTCACCTTGTCATCGTAGTAGGGCTGGAGCCGTTTACGATAGAAAACTTTGAATTTCACGCTATCGGCGTTACGATTCCCGTGCATCAGGCCAGCGAGGCCCTACAACTTTCATTTTTTAACGGACAGGGGTATGCCAATATCCTGACGGCCGACGGAGATAACGTCTATTCGAGCTATGCCGAGGCCAGCTCCGGAACTTTCAATATGCTGGAAATGCTCGCGCAGTCCGGCATGAAAAAAGAAGAGATCGATCAAATCCGCAGCAATATGAAATCCGGAGCCAGCGGAGTATTTCGCTTTGCCCATCAGGGCGACGAAAGTATTGTCCACTATGCGCCGATGAATTGGCAGAATTGGTATTTGTTCATTGTTGCTCCCAGTCAGGTGCTGAGCACAAAGAATGCTGAAATGATGAGCGCGCTTCTTCAGGCCGGGATTATGAGCGGTATTTTCTGGGTGACAGCTTTGGTTATTATTCTCCTGTACCTCATCAGAAAGCAGCTCAAAATACAGATGGATGCGCAGGCTGACGTGCAGTCGCTGCGTGCCCAGGAAGAACTGTATAAGCTGGCGCTGGCTCACAGCCGTCGTCACGTGCTCCAGTTGGACATCAAAAATCGGACACTGCGCGCGGAGGATGATGATTTTTTCTACGCCGAACCGGGAACGGTCTGGAACAATCTTCCGGAATCTCTTTTCGCAAGAGATATGATTGCCGAAGACAGCAAGGATCAGATCCGGATGCTGTACCGCGATATTCTGGACGGAAAGGAAAGCGGAGAGACCACCATCATGGCCAGAGGAAAGGATGGCCGGGCTGTACCGCATCGCATCAACTATACGACGCTGTTTGACGAAGAGGGTGCGCCGTCCTGCGCCATTATCACATACGAAGATATTTCCGCTGTCCGGGATAAAGAACTGGCGTACAAGCGGTGGCGAGAGACGCTGGATAAAATCCCTGTGCAGAAATACCGGCTGATCGAGCATAATTTGTCTCAGGATGTGGTGGATAACGCCGAGGGCGAGCTCTTCGACGCAGGGCATGTAAAGTATGTGATGCATTACAATCAGAAAATGGAGCACTTCGTACGCGAACTGGTCCACCCGGAAGATGTCAGACTTTTTGCTCCCATCATGGACCGGGAGCAGTTGATACAGGACTATGAAAAGGGGAAGCGGTCGCTGGAATTTGAATTTCGTCTTCTGAAAAAAAACAGTGAATCCAGCTGGGTCAAATTGTCCATGCAGCTCATCGCATATCCGGATACCACGGACATCAAATCCTATAAAATGTACGAGGACATCGATGCGGCCAAGCGTATGGAGCTGGCTATGAAATTCGGTTCCGAGCAGGATTCTCTCACAAAAGCCTACAACCGCAGAACACTCGAAGAAAAGGTATCCGGAATCCTGGAAAACAGCCGGGAAGACGAACGCCATGCCCTGATTTTGATCGACGTGGACAACCTGAAGCAGATCAACGATCAATACGGTCATGCCGCAGGCGATGATACACTGGTCATGATCACGAATATCCTGCGTTCGGTTTTTCAGCAGGATGATGTGATCGGCCGCTTGGGGGGCGATGAGTTTGTGGTCCTGATGCGGAATGTGCCCGGAGACCATCTGGTGAGCCGCCGAGTGCAGCAGGTGAATGCCACGCTTCGTACCGCGGCGAAGGAAGGCGTTTTCGTATCCTGCAGCATGGGGATTTCCCAATATCCCAAAGACGGTTCCACGTTTGCGCAGCTGTACCAAAGAGCGGATCAGGCCTTGTATCGGGCAAAAGGGGCAGGCAAGAATGATTTCTTTTTCTACTCTTCTTACGATACAACTGCACATTTCTCCGAAGAAACCTTGGACGATGGGCTTGCAGGCAAAGAAGAGACCTTTGATCGCTGCTACCTGTTCCGCAGTGAGGACGAGTGGCGGTACAGAAGCATTTTGGAGAGCACGCGCACCATCGTGATCGAGCTTGACATCGATCATCACGCGTACACCTACGACGTCAATGTGGCTCGGTTTTTAGCCGGCGCCTACGATGACCGTCCTTTGGAGCAAATCTTAACGCAGGACCGGGTGACAGACCCCTCCACCATAGACCGAATACAAGCGATGATCCGAAAAATTTCTGTCGGCGGCAATCAGCAAATCATCAGCAAAGATGTCCTGCTGCGGACAAAAGAAGGAGACAAGCGCTGGTTTCGGATGCGTGTCATAAAGATGGACGACAGCAACGCCAACATTAAAAAGGTGCTGATTGTACTGAATGATTCCCATGAAGAAATTCTGACCATGGAGCTGCTGCGCAGGCTGGCGGATTACGACGATCTTACAGATGTGTACAACAAAGCCGCGTTTATACGCCTGACGGAGGAACGGGTCCGGGAGGCTGAGCCCGGCGCCTACGCTCTGATCGGACTGGATGTGGATCGATTTAAAAATGTAAACGAATTGTTCGGTTTCGGGGGGGGGAATCGGCTTCTTCGCCACATTGCGCGGATCCTTGCAGAAGAAGCGGGAGAAGAGGGTATCACAGCAAGACTCACAGCAGATCACTTCGTGATGCTTGTACCCAATGACAGTCAGAGGATCAAGAAAGCTCTGATCCCCGACTGTCTTCGAAAAATAGAAGAATATCGGCCGAAGTTGGATGTGGTAGTCAATTTCGGCGTCTATGTCATTGAAGATCGTGACATGGATGTGATCACCATGATCGACCGGGCCCAGGCGGCGAAAAAGGGCGTCAAAGGGGGCTACCTGAATCGTTACGCCTATTACGACAATCAACTTCGAAAAAAAGAACAGCGTGAGCGGGACATCGTGGGGCGGATGCGACAGGCTTTGGAGAACGAAGAGTTTCTGGTGTATCTGCAACCTCAATACCGCCATCCATCGGGCAAGCTCGTAGGCGCCGAGGCGCTGACTCGCTGGAACCACCCGACTCGTGGGCTCATTCTGCCCAGGGAATTCATTCCGCTGTTCGAAGAAAACGGCTTTATATCAGAATTGGACCGGTATGTCTGGCAGAAAGTTTGCATATTGCTTCGAAGCTGGAAAGAAAAAGCACTGCCGATCGTCCCGGTGTCGGTCAATTTCTCCAGAGTGGATCTTTTTGATCCCCAGCTTCTGAAAACGCTGGAAGCGACTATGAACGCAGAAGGGGTTCGGGCTTCCATGCTTGGCATCGAGATCACGGAAAGTGCTTTTGTGGAAGACTCCAGCCATATGAGCGAAGTTCTGCGGAAGTTTCGAAATGCAGGCTTTACTGTCTATATGGATGATTTCGGCACAGGGTACTCCTCTTTGAATATTCTGAAGGATATCCCTGTAGATGTGCTGAAGCTCGACATGCGTTTTCTGACGCTGAATCGGAAGAATGCCACCAAAGCGCACAGCATCCTCAAATCGGTGATTCAGATGAGCAGCGATCTGTCGGTAACAACCGTTGCGGAAGGAGTGGAGAACCGCAAGCAGGCGGACGATCTGGAGAAGATGGGCTGCAATGTGGTGCAGGGAGATCTGTACTCCATGCCGATCTCTGCAGACGCATACGAGGAACTGTTGAAAAAATTGAAAAAGACAAAACGAAAAGGGAAAGTATAAGGTCGAGATGCTTCGTATCAAAGGTTTTCAAACGCTGACACTGCTGGATTATCCGGGGCAACTGGCAGCCACGATATTTACTGAAGGGTGCAATTTTCGTTGCCCCTTTTGTCACAATGCATCTCTGGTGACCGGCGATACTTCCGATGTGTATTATGCGCCGGAGCGGGTGCTGTCACATCTTAAAAATCGGAAAGGGCGGCTGACAGGACTATGCGTGAGCGGAGGGGAACCTCTCCTGCAGCCGGAGCTTGCGGATTTTCTGAGGCAGGTCAAAGCCCTGGGTTTCCAAGTGAAGCTGGACACGAACGGATCTGCCCCAGAGGCGCTGGAGACGCTGATAAGAGAAGATTTGATCGACAGCGTTGCCATGGATATCAAGAATGCGCCGTACCGCTATGCGGAAACTGCCGGGCTTCCTCCGGAACAGGAGAAAGACATCCTGCGCCGTGTGGAGGCAAGTATCCGCGTGCTTCGAAGCACCGGCGTGAATGTGGAATTCCGCACCACACTGGTCCGGGAATTCCACCGGCTCCGAGACATCCTGGCGCTGGGCCGCTGGCTGGCCGGCGATGAGCCTTACTACCTGCAGACCTTCGTAGATTCCGGCGATGTGATCGCGGCGGGGTTGTCAGGGTTTTCTCCGGAGGAGACGGAAGAGTTTTGCCGGGCGATCCGACCCTTTCTGCCCAAAGCAACACTTCGTGGCGCTTAAAAAGCAAGCATTTTCAGTAAATTCCGACATATACCTCAGTTAGTGGTTTGTTAAAAAATAAACCACTAGATATTGTGAGAGGCGGTTGACACCCACAGTACGATTGACTACAATAAAAGTACGCAGTGCGCGTATTTTTCATTGGATGCGATTGGATTTCCGAAGGAGCGAAGCATGTATCAGGTAGTAAAAAGAGACGGCAAAATTGTAGATTTCCAGCTTGAAAAGATCGCTTCGGCCATTCTGATGGCTTTTGAGGCGCAGGAGAAGCAATTTCATCCGTCTGTCATCGACTTCCTGGCGCTGAAAGTGACCGCGGATTTCGAACCCAAGATCCACGACTCCCTTATTGCCGTGGAAGATATTCAGGACAGTGTGGAGGCCGTGCTGGTCCAGTCGGGCTACGCGGATGTGGGCAAGGCCTACATCCTGTATCGGCGCCAGCGGGAAAAACTCAGAAATCTCAAATCCACGATCCTGGATTATAAGGAGATCGTGGACAGCTATGTAAAAGTAACGGACTGGCGGGTCAAGGAGAATTCCACCGTCACATATTCCGTAGGCGGACTCATTTTGTCGAATTCCGGCGCTGTCACGGCCAATTACTGGTTGTCGGAAATATACGATGACGAGATCGCCAATGCCCATAAAAATGCAGATATGCACATTCACGACCTGTCCATGCTCACCGGATATTGCGCAGGCTGGTCCCTGAAGCAGCTGATTCAGGACGGATTGGGGGGCGTTCAGGGCAAAATCAGTTCGGCACCGGCCAGCCATCTGGCCACCCTGTGCAATCAGATGGTCAATTTTTTAGGGATCATGCAGAATGAATGGGCCGGCGCCCAGGCGTTTTCTTCCTTCGACACCTATCTTGCACCCTTTGTCAAGAAGGATGCGCTGGATTACGAGCAAGTCAAGAAGTGCATCGAATCCTTCATTTACGGCGTCAACACCCCCAGCCGCTGGGGGACTCAGGCACCCTTTTCCAACATCACGCTGGACTGGACGGTTCCCCGAGATCTGGCAGAGGAACCCGCCATCGTCGGTGGCCGGGAACAAGACTTTACCTACGGCGACTGCAAAGCTGAAATGGATCTGATCAACAAAGCGTTTATCGAAATCATGATCGAAGGGGATGTTCACGGAAGAGGTTTCCAGTATCCTATCCCCACCTATTCGATCACCAAGGATTTCGACTGGTCTGAAACGGAGAACAATCGTCTACTCTTCGAGATGACGGCCAAGTACGGCACGCCGTATTTCTCCAATTACATCAACAGCGACATGGAACCTTCGGATGTGCGCAGCATGTGCTGCCGTCTGCGTTTGGACCTGCGGGAGCTGCGAAAGAAATCCGGCGGATTCTTCGGCAGCGGAGAGAGTACGGGCAGTGTGGGAGTCGTTACGATCAACATGCCTCGTATCGCTTATCTTGCCAACAGCAAAGAAGATTTTTACCGGCGCCTGAACAAAATGATGGATTTGGCAGCCCGTTCCCTCAGCATCAAGCGCAAGATCATAACGAAGCTTCTGGATGAAGGGCTTTATCCTTACACAAAGCGCTACCTGGGCACTTTTGCCAACCATTTCTCCACCATCGGCTTGATCGGCATGAACGAAGTGGGCTTAAACGCCAAATGGCTTCGAGCCGACATGACCCACCCCGAGACCCAGATCTTTACCGCGGAAGTCCTGAATCACATGCGCAAACGGCTGTCGGATTATCAGGAGCAGTTCGGAGATCTGTATAACTTGGAAGCCACGCCGGCGGAATCCACCACGTATCGGTTGGCGAAGCACGATGTGAAACGCTACCCGGATATCCTTACCGCATCCGACAAGGGCGCGCCCTATTATACAAACAGCTCACATCTTCCTGTGGGCTATACAGAGGATATCTTTGCGGCGTTGGACATCCAGGACCAGCTTCAGACGCAGTACACCTCCGGCACGGTTTTTCACGCCTTTTTGGGAGAGAAACTACCCGATTGGAAGGCGGCTGCCATGCTGGTGCGCACCATCGCCGAAAACTACAAGCTGCCTTATTATACGATCTCGCCCACCTATTCAATTTGCAGAAAGCACGGGTATCTGAACGGCGAGCAGCACACTTGTCCCGAATGCGGCGGTCCCACGGAGGTGTACAGTCGAATTACAGGGTACTATCGTCCCGTACAGAACTGGAATGACGGCAAAGCCCAGGAATACCTGGACCGGAAGGTCTATGATCCGGCGGCGGCAGCGGGCCCCGAAAAGAAAGACGAAGAGACGCCGCGGTCAGAACCGGGCAATAAAACGCTGCTGTTCACCACGAAAACCTGTCCCAACTGCAGCACCGCCAAGGCGCTGCTCCAGCGGGCCGGACTGCCCTTCGAAGTCATTCTGGCCGAGGAAAACCGAGAAATGGCCAAAGCTTACGGCATTCTCAAAGCGCCTACGGCCGTGGTGATCGAAGGTAAGAATCGACATAAGTACATCGGTGTTTCGGAAATCCAGCGCTATACGCAAAACGTTTACGCATAACCAGGAGGCGGGCGGCGGGAGCCGCCCGCTTGTTTTCACAGGAGGAAACCATGGAAAAATCCAAAGTATATTTTACAGATCTCCATACAGAGCTGGATGATGGTCTGCTGGTCAAATTTAAACGGCTGCTTCGGACAGCGGGGATCGGGAACATCGATTTTCACAACCAGTTTACGGCCGTCAAAATTCACTTCGGCGAACCGGGCAATTTGGCTTTTCTGCGTCCCAACTGGTCCAAGGTGGTTTGTGATTTAATCAAAGAAAAGGGTGGGAAACCCTTTCTAACGGACTGTAATACCCTCTACGTGGGCGGCCGCAAAAATGCGCTGGATCATCTGGATTCAGCGTATACCAATGGCTATACGCCATTTTCCACCGGATGTCAGCTGATCATCGCTGATGGTCTCAAAGGCCTGTCCGAGACGCTGGTTCCGGTGGCTGGCGGCGAATACGTCAAGGAAGCCAAAATCGGCAGCGCCATCATGGATGCGGACGTGATCATTTCCCTGACCCATTTCAAAGGTCACGAAGCTACCGGATTTGGGGGCGCCATCAAAAATATCGGCATGGGCTGCGGTTCCCATTCCGGAAAAATGGAAATGCACAGCCAGGGAACACCCAGAGTCAAAGAGGAAAAGTGTATCGCTTGCGGTCTTTGCGTTCGGAACTGTGCTCACGAAGGCGTGCTGGTGATCAATGGCCTCGCAGTGATTCAGGAAGACAAGTGCGTCGGTTGCGGTCGTTGCATCGGCGTGTGTCCTACCGGCGCCATGGCCTCCAAATGGAACGAATCCAACGACATTTTGAACCGGAAGATGGCCGAATATGCCTGGGCTGTCCTGAAGGATCGGCCGGCCTTCCACATCAGCCTGGTGATCGATGTATCGCCCAACTGCGATTGCGGTTCGGAGAACGATATCCCCATCGTGCCCAACGTCGGCATGTTTGCTTCCTTCGATCCTATTGCCCTGGACCAGGCCTGTGCCGACGCCGTGAACGCCCAGGAAGCCTTGCCGGGAAGTCAGCTTCACCACGCAGGGCACCGTCACAAGGATCACTTTACCGCCGTCCACCCGGACACCAACTGGGAATCCTGTCTGGAGCACGGTGAAAAACTGGGCATGGGGCGGCGTGCTTATGAAATGATCACAGTAAAATAGAGCGAAAAAGCGACAGATATTTAAAAAGCCGGAACGTGCGCGTTCCGGCTTTTTTTAGTCTTTCAATATTGGATGATCTGCTCGTCGATCTCAGCCAGACCGTTCCCCTTGATGTAATATAATTCATCTTCGGGGTTCTGTACGACTTCCAGCGTCAATGTTACCGGTTCACCGTAGCCCGGCGTGTCCATCTTCTCCCGGATCAGTCCGATCAATCCTTCGATATACTGTTTCTCATATTCATCGGAGGTGAGTCCGTCGGCAGACGCAATCTTCATCTCAGCCGCAAAGGTCTCCAGATCTTCTTTGACCACTCGATCAATGATGTCCAGGGGTTCAACGATCACATTTACGGTATAAGAGCCGTCCAAGGAAACGGAGGGCTGTACCTCGTAACGGGATAACTGATACAGATCCCGGTACAGCTCTGTCAGATCGGCTTTCGCCGACTCCGTCAGTTCGCCGACGCCGAAGTAATAGGCGAAGTAATGGACTTCGGTTTCCAGTCCGGCAAGATACTCTGCTTCAAGCCCAGCTGGGTCCTGAGTGTCGGTCACGGAAAGAAAGTCTTCCGAATACTCACCCAGATACAGGGTATCCAGTATTCCCCGGACATAGACTTGGGCAAAATCCGACGGCGCGTCCTGGCCGCCGCAGCCTGTCAGTGCCAGGATTGACAGGAGTACGATAGCGGAGAAGATATGTATTCCTTTTTTCATAAGTATTCCTTTCAAAGGGAAGCGGTTTGAACAACGCACACATTGTAGCATACTCGGGCGTGGGGAACAAGCCGGGTCTACCCGCAGATCTCCAGAATGCGCAGGATGTCTCCAAAGACGCCGTAACCGGTCTGCAGCGGTGTGCCGTCGTGCTCGATCATCGTCAGCTTGCCCATGTAATCGGTTACGATCGAATAGACCGAGGAGGCGCCGTCTACCGAGGCATAAACATGGTTTGCCGGGATCTCCGTGGGCAGGACCGAAGCCGTTACGCGACCATCTTCCTTTTTTGCCTTGCAGAGCAGCTTGATGGTATTTCCGCGGCTTTTAGCGGCAAGGATCTCCTCCCGGCCGATGCCGGCGATGCCTTTCCGCTCCACCTGATCCGGTGTCAGCTCCGCATCCATCAGCACGTTGGCCATAGCGATGATTTTAGCCGTGGGATCGTGGCCGTCCACATCCATGGAAGGATCGGCCTCCACGATACCCAGCTTGCGCCCTTCGGCGAGGGCTTCGTCGTAGGACAAACCTTCCTCCAGCTTCATCAAGATAAAATTCGTAGTGGAATTGAGGATGCCGCTCACCTCGGTAATCTGGCAGAGCCGCAGGGTTTCGTCTGCCAGATTGAACAAGGGTGTGCCGTCCATGACAGTGGACTCAAAATAAAATTGAGCTCCTTTGCTTTTTGCCAGGTCCCGCAATTCCCTGTAGTGCCAGGCGATGGGGCCCTTGTTTGCTGTGACGGCATGCTTGCCCCGCTCCAGCGCAAATCGGAGGTGATCCGTAGCCGGCAGGCCGGTCTTGATGTTCAGTGTGGTCATCTCCAAAATCGCGTCGAAGTCGCCCTCCCGGGCCACTGCCACGGAGTCCCGACTCGACAAGGCAGGATGATCCGCAGAAAAACGGCCGTTCTCTTTGATCTCTTTCAGCGCGCGCTTCAGGTCGATTCCGGCCGGGTCGTACAGGGTCCCCCGGCTGTTGGTCGTGATGGCTGTGACAGAAATGCCCCGGCCGTAGCGTTTCCGCACGTCCGCATCCTTTTCCAGAAGGATGGTGGCCAGTTCCCGGCCCACATTGCCGAAGCCCAGCATGGCTATCTTAAAATCACTCATTTTATATCCTTTCCCGAGTCCCGTTGAAGTATTTCCTGTTGAACAAATTTACATACTCCCAATGCGATTATATCATACCATGTTGAGAGCGGAAAAGTTCGTGTGCTTTATGATCAGTAATCCACAGAGGTCGTAATCTCACCGTTGATCGTTTCAAAGGTAACCACATCCGAGTAAGCGACAGTTCCCTGCATGTCACGCATTTCGAACACCTGCAGAAAGAAGCCGTCACCCAATTCGATTTCGGAAAAGGATGTTTCGGGGGTTACGGTGATCGTATCGACTTCCACGGGCAGCAGTTCATCACTTTCACCGGATATGGAGGATCCGTAATGGATGGTTGTAATGACATCACCCTCCACGAGGTATCGGAGGTTTTTATCGGCCATGCCGTTTACGTCTATGGGTTTTCTGGCTCCCTGGACTTCATAGGCTTCCTTCCCGAAATCATAGATTACATTCAGGTTGTATTCCTCGCCGTTCAGCAGGATCGGCACGGAATACAAATTGTAGTCATCTCCTTCGAAGGCGATTTCCATGTAAACCAGACAGCCGTCCAGTCCGCCCCAAACACCGCGGAAATTGTCCTTGAATATTCCGTTTTCCCAATCTGCGAACAGGTCATTGTCACTGCCTAAGAGCAGCATAAAGTTCTGCGCCGGATCCACATAATATAGCTGGATATACATCCCGGTCAGGATGTCGGCGGCAGCAGGGCCCAAAGTCAGAATCGCGCTTCCGTTCTCGTCGACATCCAGAGGATGATTTTCCCAACCCTGGGTTGCCAGCGTTTGAATTTGAGGCACGCTTTCGTAATCCATTTCAGAAAGATAGGCCATCCCTTCTTCGGTGAGATCGCCTGTCAAGCCGAGGGCGTAGTAATATTTGAACGCCTCGCCTGCGCCCAGACTGGCATAGCCGTTATAATCCTCAATATCTCCGTTTAAAGAGAAGTAGCAGGACAGTCCGGTCGCTTCTTGACGATACGGTCCTCTGATTTGATATTCGATGCAATCGTCCAGGGCCGAAAGAACCGCGTCCGATGTTGCGGGCAGCATATCGGACGCCTGCCTTGCCAGGTGACCGAGGTCGACCATATTTGTATAACCCTGTTCCTTGGTGTTGCCTCCGTAGTTTTCGGTGGACATGGCTATGCGTCCAAAAGAGGAGATGAAGTTTGAATCCTCGCAGGCGTTGACCAGCGCTTCATTTCCGAATTCATTGTAAGCGCCGAGAAATTCGTAATACCGGGTAAGGTTTGTGACAGACAGGGTGATCTCATCGGCCGTTCCCACGGCTTCACATCCTTCTCGGTATGTGTCACAAATGATCGTGCCAAGGGCCAGCCCATCCATGCCCGGATCCCGGGAGAGGGCGTCTGCCCATCCGGTGTAATACCAGCCGTTGCCGGGTTCCAACTCTTGGGATGCGACCAGATATTTTGCCACATCGGAAAACGTGTATGCCACATCGACGGTGGCCATCAGGCAAGTATCAAAGCCGATAAACTCGAAAGGCTGATTGCCTTCGGCCAGTTCATAGTTTGCATAAAAAGCTCTGTACATTTCGTCCAGTTTAAGACTGTCTCCGCCGAAGTTTTCATCGTAGGCCGCCCCTCCAATGCTCCCGCCGCCATGATTCCAAAAAATAAAGCCTGTCTTTTCCGCCGGATAGTTTTCCTTTGCAAAAGCAAGGAATTCGGAAAGTGTGCCTTCGTCTCCCATGTTTGACTGGGGCAATTGTTCAACAAGAGACAAGCCGTCGCTGTCGAACACATACCGTTCGATATGATCCGGGCTGATCAGTTCGTTCTGCCAGTAGCTTGCTCCGCCGGTCTGAATGATGATTTTGATGTTTTCCGGCAATTGAACATCCAGAAGCTCCGCAAGATCATTGGTGGCCGCGCCTCCGTTTGTCTCCAGATCGCTGCCGCACAGATAAAAGTAGATAGCCCATTCATTGTCGCTTAATGCGGCATCATCCCCGCCGCATCCTGTTGCGGACAGAAGGAGGAGCATTGCCAGGAGCAGGGCAGCCACTTTCCACTTTTTCGCTGATTTTCTCATCTTTTCTCCCTTCAGAAAAGGCCGGCCTTAAGGCCGGCCAATAAGCGCAATGTGTACGCTTTCTGCTAATTTGCTATATATGGAACAGAAACCTGTGCTAAATAGTCCTGCCATACAACGATCATTTCATCAAACGAAGCGTCCAGTTCCGCCATATACTCAGCGCTCATAGTGGATGGATTGTCCAAATCTTCTCTTGTCAATTCCAAAACAGCAATCGAGGCATTCAGCTCAGACATAAAGGCTTCGCTGGCATCCCAACCGTTTTCCGCGCCCAGAGCAGCCGCTTCTGTTGTCAAAGCATTGATTTGATTGTACTTTTCGATCAGCACCGAGACGCCCGTTCCGGATTCCAGAGATTCGTCATAAGCCGCTAGTTCGTCGACAGCGCCCTGATAGGCGGCGATCGTATTGTCAATGACCGGTTCGAATGCGGCAACATCTTCGTCGGTAAACCCGCCGGCATCAACAATCGCCTGGAATTCGACTTTTACGCTGTCCAAAGAAGCCTGCAGGGTAGCGAGTACTTCTTCCATTTGTTCGGCGGTTTCGCCTTCCAAATAGCCGTTGTCAGCATACCAGGCGCCGATTTGCTGTACCAATGCATCCGCCTGGTCGATTTTTGTCTGAATGGCTTCTGTGTTTGCATCGACGTTGCTGCCGCCTCCGCAGGCCGACAAAGAAAAAGCGAGTACGACAACAAGGACGAAAGATAATATTTTTTTCATAATGAGCATCCTTTCTAGATGATTCCTGCCGCTTCCAAAGCGGAATTGAGCTGTTCCTTCGACTGTGTGTACCCTGCGATCGCAGCATCCACAACTTCTTCCATTTGAGCCAGGGTTTCGTCATCGTACCCGCCGCCGTCAAGTATGGACTGATGATTTGCATTGGCCGTCTCGATCTGAGCGACAGCCGTGTCATAAACAACCTGCATGTCTTCCTGCGAGTAGCCAAACGCTTCGGCATGCTCCACATAGGCGTTTGCCAGTTCCATACCCAGGGCTGTCATTTCCTCCATCTTTTCCTGCATATGCTCGTTGTTGCTTGCGATGGCCTCGGCCTGGGGATCGGTGGATCCCGAACCGCATCCGCCCATTGAGAAGAGCAGCAGCAAGGCTAAAGCAAGTGTAATCATTCTTTTCATTGAAATCTCCTTTTAAGTATCTATTGGATTTATAATGCTATTATTTTAATCAAAAATGCGCTCCATAATACACAACTGTCATGACATGTCATTATTTCGACATGAAATGCTGCATTGCGGCATGAAGGCAAATGGGAAAGTAATATATTTAATCGATATTTCTCAGCGCCCGCAGGATCCAGGTGGCCAATACGCCGTTGATCAGGCCGGCGGCCATGCCTGCCAGGAGTAGCAGGGGAAAGTAGTAGAGGATCTGGGCACTCTCTATGATCAGGGCGGCCACGGTCAGTTGGGCCAGGTTGTGGAAGACACCGCCGGCCATGGAGACGCCAGCTGTGCTGAAGAGGTTTGTTTTTCGCAGAGCGGCCATGACAGCAAAGCTCACAAGGCCGCCGGTCAGAGAATACAAGCCTGAAAAGACGCTGCCGAAAAGGGCGGCGGCCAGAAGGATCCGGGTCACGTTGACCATCAAAGCAGTGCGAACCCCCAGCTTGTAAAGGGCTACCACGACGACGATATTGGCCAGGCCCGGCTTAATGCCGGGAATCCCAAGAGAAAGAGGAAAGAGGAATTCCACATAGGAAAAAATCAAAGCCAGCGAAGCCAGGATTGCTGCTGCGGGTATTTTGTCTGACACCGAAGTGTGTTTATCCTGTATATCGTTCATCGTCAATATGAAATGCTGTCCAGTTCATCGGAACCTCGGATGGTGAGCACGACTTTGTTTGGCAGGCAGACAATGACCTGATTCGTGTGGCGTATGCTTCCGAATTCCATGCAGTCGCCATTGGGGCAGTCCGCTTCGGTCATGCTCACTTGACCGTCCCGGATTTCCATAGTATTATGACCGTTGGCAGATTCAATTTGAACGACCCTGTTGTCGGACAGATCATAGATCCCCTGCAGTTCGCCGTCCACCGTAACGGCCACGCTGTTTCCGGGCACGGAAAAACCCTGCAGCAGGGCCAGAAGACCGAAGCCCAGGGTCAGTAGAAGAATCGCCAGAAAGATGTCTGCTTTCTTGAACATGGGAGATGAAATGACCTTTCAAATATCCAACCTGCGCGGTTTCAAAAAAAGATTAACGGCGCTGTGCATCGCCGGACTTATTATAACACAGAGCGCTTGCGGGAACAACGCGCCGGACCCGAATGTCAGCAGGGGCGAAGACTATTTGCTCAACACGTATTGTACATTGACGATTTACGAAGCGGACAGAGAAGATGTGATCCGGGAGGCCTTTCAATTTGCCCGTTCTCTTGAAAATCTGCTTTCCCGTACCGTTGAGGACAGCGAAGTGAGCGCATTGAATCAAGCCGGCGCCGGCGAAATGGTTCACGTGTCCCGGGAGACTGTCGATGTGATCGAACGTGGTCTTTACTACGGAGCGCTTTCCGAGGGTCTGTTTGATATCACTCTGGGCACCCTCACCGAGTTGTGGAATTTTTCTTCGCCGGAGCCCTCGGTACCCGGGCAGGCCGAGATCGAAAAGGCTCTTTCCTCCGCAGACTATCAGACGATTGAAATATTGATGGATCCGGACGGCGGCGGCGCTGTGCTCAAAAAAAAGAATGCAGATACACATCTGGATCTGGGCGGTATCGCCAAGGGCTACGTTGCCGATCGGGTGAAGGAACTTTTGGAGATCCGGGGCATCCGTTCCGCGCTGATCAATTTCGGCGGCAATGTGGTGATCCTGGGAGATAAAGAAGACAGGACGCCATGGCTGATCGGTGTGGAAAAGCCGTTTTCTGCAGAGGAAGAAGGAGACCTGGTGCGGGAACTGTCCGGAGAGATCGCCGTGACTCACGGATCTGTGGTGACGTCGGGCATTTATGAGCGGAAATTCAGGGAAAACGGACAGCTCTATTATCACATTCTGGATCCCGAAACCGGCTACCCCAGGGAGACGGATCTGATCTCTGTTACGGTGACCGGACCGATGTCTACGGACTGTGACGCGCTTTCTACGATCTGTCTGATGCTGGGACTGGAAAAAGGACGGGCGCTCATCGAGGCACTGGAACCTTACGAAGCGGTTTTTATCCCAAAAGACGGCGACGTTGTCGTCACAGACGGCGCAATGTTTACAGCTTACGAAGAGTCGGAAGGAACACAGTGATATGAACAGCCAAGCTATGGAGCCGGAAACCAGACCCTACGTGCCATGGGAGCTGATGAATGATTTTCTGACGGATGCGTTCGCCGGTGTCGGTGTGCCCCGGCAAGATGCGGTCATCTGTGCCGATGTATTGCTGGAAAGCGATCGACGAGGTATCGAGAGCCATGGCTGCAATCGATTCAAACCCATCTATATCGACCGTATCAAAGCCGGAATCCAAAAGCCGGAAACAAACATCCTGACCTTGCGGGAAACCGCAGCTACGGCGGTATTAGACGCTCAGAACGGTATGGGAATGGTGGTCTCTTACCGGGCCATGGAAACCGCCGTCGAAAAAGCACGCCGCTGCGGCGTGTCTTTTGTGGCAGTGCGCAATTCCACCCATTACGGAATCGCAGGATATTGGTCGTCCATGGCAACAAAGGTTGGGATGATCGGCATCAACGGAACCAACGCCCGTCCCTCCATCGCGCCCACTTTTGGTGTGGAAAATATGTTGGGCACCAATCCGCTGACCATCGGCTTCCCCACCGATGAGGATTTCCCGTTTATGCTGGACTGCGCGACCTCGATCATACAACGCGGCAAAATCGAGTACTATGCTCGTACGGGACAACCCACGCCCGAGGGTACGGTGATCGGCAGGAACGGTGAGCCGAAGACCGACAGTCCGCAGATCCTGAAGGACCTGAAGGCTGGGCAGGCCGCCCTGGCGCCGTTGGGCGGCATCGGAGAGGACCTGGGCGGATATAAAGGATATGGCTATGCCACGGCGGTGGAGATTTTATCCTCAGCCCTTCAGGCCGGCTCCTTTCTCCACGGACTCAGCGGCCTTGCTGCCGACGGAGCGTCTCAGCCCTATCATTTGGGACATTTTTTTATCGTGGTCGATCCCCGGGCTTTCATGGGATTGGAATCCTTTCAAAAGACCGCGGGAGATATTCTGCGTGCCCTGCGCGCATCAGAAAAGGCGCCGGGTCAGAAGCGCATCTACACGGCGGGAGAGAAGGAATATCTGACATGGTTGGAGAGAAAGGATCTGGGTGTGCCCATCGGAGAATCCGTACAGAAGGAGATCCTGGAAGTGCGGGACGAGTTGGGGCTGCCGTATCGGTTTCCTTTTGAGTGATATACGGAAGAAAGTGAAGGTACAGATCAGAAAAAAAGGTCCAGAGCCAATTTCCCCAGGAGCAGGAGCACCGCAACGGTCATCATGATGCGGATGAAGCCGGCTCCTTTTTGAATGGCCATACGCGAACCTGCCAGATTTCCCGCAATGCTGCAGGCTGCCGTGAGCAGGGCAATTTGATAGATCACCAGACCGGCGACGACAAAGGAGACAGCGGAGGCGCCGTTGGAAGCGATATTCATGATCTTGGCGTTTCCGGAGGCCGTCCGAAGGTCGAATTTCATGATACCCGAAAAGATGGCGATGGCGAAGGTTCCGGTGCCGGGACCGATCATGCCGTCATAGAAGCCCAGAACCAGACCCATGGTCAGCGCCAGTATCGTGACTTTTTTAGCGGGGAGCTTGTCGAAGCCGCTCTGCTCGCCGAAATCCCGTTTCAGCAGCAGGAATACGGCAGCAAAAGGCAGTACGAAGACCAGGATCTTTTGAAAAACCGTAGGATCCAGCATCAGGACGATCCGGGAGGCCGTCACGGCGCCCAGCACAGCAGTGGACGCAGAGATCAAAGCGACTCGCAGATGAACGGCGCCGCTCCTGAAAAAGCGCACTGCGGCAAACAAAGTTCCCCAGGCCGAAGAGAACTTGTTGCAGGCAAAGGCTGTCTGAGGCGGCAATCCTGTGAATAAATAAGCCGGGAGGCTGATGCAGCCGCCTCCGCCTGCCACGGAGTCCACAAAGCCTGCCAGAAAGGTCATCAGGCAGACGAAAAGGATCATGGGAAGGGGAAGGATATCGAACATAAGACCTCGTTTCCGGTGGTTAATAACTTGCTCCATTGTACTGCGGCTTTTCGAAAAAAACAACCGGCTTTCCTTTAAGAAAGCCGGTTTTGTCATTGGTGCAAAGGGTTATTGTGCCGTTGCTTCGTCTTTCGCCGGGATCACCAAAGGCTTGGCTGCCTTGGGCTTGGGAATCACGTGAATGATATCCCTGGGGCAAGCTTTGGCGCACAAGCCGCAATTGACGCACTTGACCGGGTCGATCTTTGCGATGTTGTCCACGACGTGGACCGCGTCGAATTTGCATGCCTTTTCGCAGAGCTTGCAGGCGATACAACCCACTTCGCAGATATCCTTGGTCCGCTTTCCGGTATCCTTGGAGCTGCATGACACGTATACCCGGCTCTTGACGGGTATCATGTCGATGATCCGCTGGGGACATTCTTTGGCGCACATGCCGCAGCCCACGCAGTTTTCCCGATTGACCAGAGCCACACCGCTGCAAATATCGATAGCGTCGTATTTGCAGACTTCCACACAGTCACCGTACCCGATGCAACCATATTTGCACGAGCCGGGACCGCCGAAAAATTGCTTGACAGACGCACAGGTCTTATAACCCTGATATTCCATATCCTTTTTCGTAAGGTCCGTCAAACCAGAACACATGACCGCTGCCACGATGGGCTCGGCTGCCGTGGCGTCCACGCCCAGCAGCGCGCCGACCGCCGCCGCTACCGATGCGCCGCCGGGGGTGCACAAATTCGGTGCAACGCCGGTGGGATCGGCGGCCAGAGCTGAAGCATAATCGTCGCAGCCCGCATAACCGCAGGCTCCGCAGTTGGCGCCGGGCAACGCCTCTCTTAGTTTAAGCGCCGTTTCATCCACCGGAACCGCCATAAATTTGGCGGCCAGTGTCAAGATCACGGCTGCGATGAATCCTACGCCCACGACCAGAACGACAGGAGCAACAAATGCTGACATACAAGTACCTCCTTACATTCCGAATATGCCGTCGATCATGCCCGAGAATCCCATAAAGGAAAGGCTCAGGATGGAAGCGGCGATCAAAGTGGATGCGATTCCTTTAAAGGATTCCGGATAATCATTGGCCTCGATCCGTCCGCGAACGCCCGCAAAGAGGAACATGGCCAGCATAAAACCGATACCTGCGCCAAAGGAGTTCAGCAGCGATTGTGCGAATCCGTATCCTTCGTCGATATTCAGAACCGTAACGCCTAAAACCGCGCAGTTCGTAGTGATCAGCGGCAGATAGACACCCAATCCTTTGTGGAGCGCCGGAACGTACTTTTTCAGGGCGATCTCCACCAGCTGCACAAGCGCGGCAATGACCAGGATGAATACGATGGTCTGCATGTATCCGATGCCATTGGGCTCCAGCAGGAGGTTTTGGATCGGCCAGGTGGCCGCGGTGGCCATGACCATAACAAATACGACGGCCATGGACATACCTATGGCGGAATCCAGTTTCTTGGACACCCCCAGGAACGGGCAGATGCCCAGGAATCTGACGAGTACAAAGTTGTTGGCAAGGACAGCGCCCATAATGATGATAATGGCTTCTCTCATTACTGACAACCTCCTTCCTTTGCCTGCTGACAGGCAGCTGCAGCGGGACAGGCAGCGCAGCCGTTCTTGGCTTTTTCGCGCGCTTTGCCCTTCGTGATTTTATTGACCAGTGCGATCAGGACGCCGAAGGTGAAAAACCCGCCGGGGGCCAAAACGAAGATGGACATGGGATCGATCACGTTTGCCGTGACGGCGATTCCGAAGATGGAGCCGCTGCCCAGCAGTTCTCGGATGCAAGCCATGGCTGTCAAAGCCAGGGTGAACCCGATGCCCATGCCGATGCCGTCCAGCGCCGAATTTACGACACTGTTTTTATTTGCGAACATTTCCGCTCTGCCCAGAATGATGCAGTTGACCACGATCAGCGGGATAAAGATGCCCAGCGCCTTGTCCAAATCCGGGAAATAGGCTTTCAGCAGGAGTTGGACGATGGTTACAAACGTTGCGATCACTACGATGTAGCAGGGGATCCGCACTTTGTCGGGGATGATTCGCTTCAGAGAAGAGATAAAAATATTGGAGAACACCAGCACGATGGTGGCGGATAAGCCCATGCCGAGTCCGTTGATCGCCTGCGTCGAAACAGCCAGGGCGGGGCAGGTTCCCAGAATGAGTACCAGCACCGGATTCTCTTTGATCAAGCCGTTGGTCAAAATGCTCAGCTTGTTGTCTTTCATTAGAATCCACCTCCTAACGTGGCGAACTGCTGCAACGCTGCGGATACGGAGCTAAACACAGCTCTCGATGTGTACGTGGCCCCGGTGACGGAACTCACATACGTTGCTTCTGCGCTGCTTGCGTCGGATGAGATCATGGCCGCGCCATTATATTGATCCAGATAGGCGGGCATCGTTGCTTTGGATCCAAGTCCCGGAGTCTCGGCGCTGGCGTCGGTGACCTTGACGCTCACGATGTTTCCTTTGGGATCCAGACCCGTCATTACTGTGACAGGGCCTCCGAAGCCTTTGAATGCCGATGTGATTACATAACCTACGCCGTTCACGGATTCGTAGACCTCCGTCACGCCGTCCGTCAGCTCCACGTCTTCCATTTCGATGAAGCCGGAGGCTTCGGGAAGCACTTCGCTTCTGGCGGCATTGGCGTTTTCGATAGTGATCTTCTCGATCAGCGGTGCTGTGATCTGATAGGTTGCAGCCAGGAGCAGGGAGGCGATCAGGCAGATACAAACCAGGACTGCCGTTGGTGCAAATAAATCCTTAAATTGATTGTTCATTATTTTCCACCACCCTTCGGAATGCCGTTGAGCTTCAGCTTGGTCCATTTATCGATGTGCGGAACCAGGATATTCATCAGCAGCAGTGCGAACGATACACCTTCCGGATAGGAAGCGAATATGCGGATGATCATGGTCAGGAAGCCGCAGCCGATCCCGAAGATGATCTTACCTTTCGTCGTCAGGGGAGATGTGACGTAATCGGTAGCCATGAAGATGGCCCCCAGCATCACACCGCCGGCACATATGTGGAAGACGGGATCGAAGCCCAGCATCATGGCCACTACTGCAACGGTGCCGATGAAGGCTGCCGGAATAGTGGGCTCGATGATCTTCTTGACGATCAGATAAATGCCGCCAAGCAGCAGCGCCGCCGCGCTGATCTCTCCCATGGATCCGTTGATGGTCCCAAGGAACATGTCCATGTTGGAGGGGACATCCTTGGCGTTGGAAAAGAGAGCCAAAGGCGTTGCGCCTGTGATGGTGTCCACTGTAGCGTTTGCGGCATCGGAATTCCACAGAACGCTGCTCATCCTGTTGGTGACAGGCCAAGTCGTCATGGGTGTGGCGAAGGAGGTGAACAGCACGATTCTTCCGACGATTGCCGGGTTCACAAAGTTCTGTCCCAGTCCGCCGAAAAGCTGCTTGACTACTACGATCGCTACGAAAGAACCGATGATTGCCATCCACAGGGGAAGCCCTGCCGGAAGATTGAAGCTCAGGATCACGCCTGTAACTACGGCGCTGAAATCGCCGATGGTCTGTGGTCTGTCAAGAATTTTCCGCGTGAGGCCCTCGAAGATGACGCAGGAGGCCACACAGGTCGCCGTGAGGATCAGCGCCTGCAGTCCGAAGACGTAGACGGCCACCAGCAAGGCGGGCATCAGGGCGATCACCACGTTTTTCATGATGTGGGTCGTAT
>JAQUXD010000015.1 GCA_028692535.1 Eubacteriales bacterium
GAGCCTTTCATTTCCTTTTGTTCCAGCAGGTACTTGCTCAGCTTTCCGTTGATCGTTTTCAGCAACAGATATTCCACTTTGCGATTGAGGTCACAGGCCTTCTGCGCGATGACGCGGATCATGTTGGACAGGATGGTTTTATGGAAAATACAGGCTCGTTCGCAGACATTGATGATCCTTTCCGGATGGACGACCATGACTGTGCTGTCCGTCAAGGCCTGATAGGACATGGGCCACTGTTTCAGTCCGCAGAAAGCCAGGGCTTCCCCGCAAACATCTCCGATGTTGAATAAATTGACGATCGAACGCATTCCGCTGTATGTTTCCCGCACGATGGCTGTTTCCCCTTCCAGAACGAGATAGATGCCCTTGAACGGTGTGCCGATTCGAGCGATATATTCATTTTTTTCAAAGTGCGCGATTTTATACTCCAGACAACCCATCACGTGAAGGATATTGCTGCGTTCGATTCCCTGGAACAGATTCGATCGAGATGCGATCTCAATATACTTTTCCTGCATTTCTTGCATTTTTTCCTCCTGTGTATCCCGGGATACGGGCGTTGCCGGTTGTGATGTTTTATAATCAGCATACCTTAGAAACAATCGATAAGAAATTATTAATTAAATGAAAAGAGTTGTCAATAAAAAGCAAAAGAATTCAAGCTTTTTACGCAGAGGAGAGTACAGATGAGTCACAAAATCGTCGTCATTGGAGCGGGATATGCCGGTGTTCTCGCAACCAAAAAGTTGGTTCGCCGCTTGAAGAAAGAGGACGTGGATATCACGATCATCGACAGAAATTCTTATCACACGATGCTTACGGAGCTCCATGAGGTGGCTGCCAATCGCGTGCCCGAAGATCATGTGCGCATCAGCATCAAAAAGATTTTTGCGGGGCGTCCTGTCAACGTGGTTCTGGACACTATCCAGACTGTGGACTACGACAATAAAATGGTAGTCGGGAATGTGGCTTCCTATGCCTACGACCATCTTGTAGTGGCCTGCGGTTCGAAACCCACTTTTTTCGGTACGCCGGGGGCAGAGGATAACGCATTCTATATTTGGTCTTATGACGATGCTGTGTGGCTGAAGCACCACATCGTAGAGGTTTTCAAAGATGCCGCTTCGGAAACGGATCCGCTTCTGAGACAGCAGCTTTTAACGTTTTACGTGGTGGGAGCCGGATTCACCGGTGCGGAAATGGTCGGCGAGCTGGCCGAATGGGTGCCCGCTCTTTGCGCCGAACATGAGATCGACCGCAACGATGTGAGGATCGTCAATGTGGATATGTTGGACCGCGTGGTGCCCACCTTCCCCGAGCGCCTGTCCGCTAAAGTGGAAAAACGCCTTCGCAAGATGGGTGTGGAAGTGCGGCTCAAAACCGGTGTGGCAGCCGTAGGTGAAGACCACATTGAGCTGAAACAGGGCGAAACGATCACCAGAGATGCCACGTCTACTGTAATATGGACTGCCGGCGTAGAAGGCGCAGAGGTTGTATCCAGACTGAAGGATTTAAAATTGATGGGGCGCAAGCGTCTTCAGACCGATGAATATCTCCGGGCGGAAGGGCGCAGCGATATTTACGTTGCAGGTGACAACATTTTTCATCTTCCGGAAAATCAGTCAATGCCGGTTCCTCAAATGGTGGAAAATGCCGAACAGAGCGCAGAGGTCGTAGCTCACAACATTGTTGCTGCCATCACAGGGAAAGGACAGCCCGAAAAATATGCCCCGAAATTCCACGGCGCTATGCTTTCTGTGGGTGGACGCTATGGGACAGCCTATGTGGGGACCCACAATAAAAAAGTTGCGCTTCCGTCTTTCCCTGCCATGTTTGTGAAACATATGATCAACGTGTTCTACTTTGTTCAGGTTGCGGGATGGAATAAAGTGATCCATTATCTAAAGAATGAATTCTTTACCATTCGGCACTGCAGAAGCTTTCTGGGCGGACATTTCTCCAACCGGACGCCGAGCTTCATGCTGGTGGCATTCCGGATCTGGCTGGGGGCCGTGTGGGCTTTCGAAGGCACGATGAAGATTGTCGAAGGATGGCTGAAAGAACCGAAGTTGGAGGGCTTTTTCGGAGGCGCGACGGCATGGTTCGACGGAATTCTGGGAAGTTCCGGGGGCTCCGAAGCCGTAGATGCGGTTTCGTCTGCCACCGCTGTCGGCAGCGAGGCGGGTGCCTCTGCGGGAACCATTTTGTTTGATTGGGATTTCCTGGGCTTTTTCCGCGCTCTGTTCGTCAGCGGCAAGCCGCTGGCCGAATCCACCGTCTCAGATATGGCATTCAAGATGGATATTCCTTTGATCAACGCCTTTGTTTCCAATGTGATACTGGGATACCCAAGCATCGCCCTGGGCATGCAGATCGTGATCGTGATTGCGGAGATCCTGATCGGGCTGTCTATGATGTCCGGTTTGCTCACCACCTTCTCCAGTCTGGTATCGTTGGTTTTATTGTTCATGTTCATGTCCACCACAGGGCTTTTCCTGTCCAGCTTCTGGATGCTCTTCGGCGCCGTGGCCTTGCTTTTCGGAGCCGGAAAAGTATTTGGACTGGATTACTATGTCTCCCCCTTGCTCAAGAAGCGGTGGGCGAATATCGGTTGGGTAAGGCGGTTGTATCTCTATCATGATTAATAGGACAAAAGAGGCGCTGACCTCGGAAAAACTGAATTACGAAGAGGCTGTAGCGGAAACCTCTCAGCAAATCAAACAATTGCTGAAGAGCGCGCCCGTTCCCATTCGAAAGATGACGGTGCATCTGTCCGCTGCGCCCGGAAAGATGATCCGAGCGAAATCACTGCTGGCTTGCGCTATGGAAGAGGCCGATCGCATCTCTCCGGACGCGGTAAAAGCAGCAGCTGCTGTCGAACTGATCCACCTGGCCACGCTGGTCCACGACGATGTGATCGATCAGGCGGACAAGAGACGCGGAATCAAAGCTCTGCATCAGAAATTCGGACAGAAGTATGCGGTGCTCTGCGGCGACTGGCTGCTCTGTGCCGCCCTGGAATGGGTTTCGACCATGGATCCTGACGGAAACGACCGGGAAGAGCTTTCCCGTGTACTCCCCAAGTATATGACTGCAGTCTGTTTGGGAGAATTGCGCCAAAATCAAAACATGCACAACTATCGCCTTTCAGAGAGGCAATACTTTCAAACCATCCGCGGCAAAACAGCCGCGCTCTTTGAGGCGTGTTTTTACGGAGGGCATCTGTTTTCCCGCGAGCCGGAGCTTTATAAGGAAATCTATACGGAAATCGGCAATAACATCGGTCTGATTTTTCAGCTCGCCGACGACTGCGCAGATTACGAATTTACTCAAAAGGAGACAAAGAAGCCCGTATTGTCCGACTGCAGTTCCGGAGTGATCACGCTGCCGCTCATCTATGCTTTAAAGAAAGACAGTACGCTGAAAGAAAAAATCGAGGCAGGCATGGATCCGATCCGCCTCAAAGAAGCGGTTGTTGCTTCCGGAGGACTCGTTTATACCCACGGAAAGATCCATCGGCTGCGCCGGGATACGGCCAGACTGATTCGAGTTTTGGATATCTCACCGAAGAAAAGCGCTCTTTTGGAGCAGATCCTGGACCGGGCTGCGGGCAAATTCCAGGGCTGATAATGGAAAGGATGCCCGTCGACACGATGATGAACAGATTCCTCAGCTATATTGAGATACGGACAAAGATCACAAGCGTCCTTCCGTTTTTCATGACGCTGGCTTACCTCGTGTTGAATCATCGACCCGTGGATCTCCTGCGGTCCGGTGTCTTCTTTGCCGGGATGCTTTTATTCGATCTGACGGCAACGTCGATCAACAATTACAGCGATACCAAGAAGAACGATCTGGCATTGCCGCTTCCGCGGCGAAAAGCGCTGGGAATCACGCTGATTCTCCTGCTCCTGAGTATAGCTTGCGGACTTTGGCTCGTGGCGCTGACGGACATCGTCGTGCTCCTGGCCGGCGCTTTGTGCTTTCTCTTCGGCATTCTTTATTCCTGGGGACCGTTTCCTCTGTCCTACGGCCCTTTCGGCGAGATCGCTTCCGGATTCTTCTATGGCGTGATGATCCCTTTTATCCTGGTACGCATCAACGATCCCGGATACTTGTTCACATACGGGCATACGGCGGAACAAATATCCGTTCACATCAACATCATGCCCGCAGCAGGGTTTGGGTTGCTGACGGTCCTGCCCTTTTGCCTGACTGCAGGGATTATGCTGGCCAACAACATCTGCGACGCGGAGCATGACGTTCGCGTCGGACGCCGCACCTTGGTCTTTTATCTTCAAGACAGGGCGCTCCCTCTGTTTGCGGGGCTGTATTACACGGCCTATTTCTCGGTGGTGTTCATGGTTGTGTCGGGATTTCTCCCCTCATTGAGCCTGGCATTGCTTCTGACATTGATACCGGTGCAGCGGAACCTGAACGTCTTCCGGCAAAGGCAGCTTAAGGAAGAAACGTTTTCTGTGTCTATTCAGAATTTCGTTCTGATCCTTTCTGCGCATACGGCCTTGGTATTTTTAGGCGGTCTGTTGCCGACGTGGAGAGCGTAATGAAGTTTGCAGGGAAAAGAGATATCGTTATCATAGCGATCCTGGTTCTGGCTGCAATCCTTTCCTGGGTGCTTTACACTGACATCCTGGGAAAGAAAGGGACTTATGCGGAGATCTATTACCGCTCGGAACGGGTCAAGACCGTGGCGCTTACTCCCGGCCGCGAAGAAAGTTTTTCCATTCCACAGGAGCCGGATGTGGTCTTCCGCCTCTACGAAGACGGCAGCATAGCCTTCGTCCGGTCAGACTGCCCGGACCAGGTCTGTGTCCATTCCGGAAAACTGAGCCTGGCGGGGCAGCAGGCAGCTTGCCTTCCGAACCTTGTTTACGTCAAGATCGTTTCGGACAAAGCAGATCCGGACGCACCTGATTTATATATTTAACCACAGCAAACACACAAAGGACGTGTATTCATGGAAAAAACCATTGCAAGCAGTAATCACAGGGCAACGAAAACCAGGCGCATCACTCTGCTGGGTCTTCTGTTTGCCTTGGCGATGGTTTTGTCCGTGCTGGAAAGCCTTTTCCCGGTACCCGTACCGGTGCCCGGCGTCCGACTGGGGCTGGCCAATATCGTCGTGATGTTTGCTCTGTTCCATCTTAAAAAGAGCGATGCGCTGACTCTGGTGATCCTGAAAGCGGTGTTCATCGCTGCGACCCGGGGACTCATCGCCGGCGCGCTGAGCCTTTCGGGGGGCTTGTGCGCTCTTGGTGTCATGGTGCTCATCTTGCTGATGATGAAGGAAAAGACTACGATTCTTCTGGTTAGCATTCTGGGCGCTGTTTTTCATAATTTCGGGCAGATCGCGGCAGCCTCCGCCATCATGGAGACCGTCCTTTGGATCTATTTGCCCACACTGATCCTATCCGGTATCGTGACAGGTTTTGCGACTTCGGTGATGCTGAAGATGACTTCTTCGGCATTTCAGGGGCTGCACCTTAATAAATTCTAAAATTCTCAGGAGGAAAAAATGAAAAGAACAATAGCACTACTCATGGTTGCCTTAATGGCAATCGCACTGCTGGCCGGCTGCGGCGGAGCGCAACAGCCCCAGGAGGAAACTCCGGAATCCGTGATGACCGGTCTGGCCGTTCTCAATTCTGTGGCAAAGTCCGCTGACGCCGCCGCAGACGCCGACGGCCTTGCTCAGGCGGACTCCCTGATCGTTGCCGTAACCGTCGACAGCGAAGGGGTGATCACCGATTGTGTGATCGACCAGGCACAATCGAAAGCGAACTTCAATGCCGCCGGCGAGCTGGTGACCCCCTTGGACGCCACGTTCAAGACGAAGAACGAGCTTGGCACGGAATACGGCATGAACAAAGCTTCCGCGATTGGTAAAGAGTGGAATGAGCAGGCCGAAGCGTTTGCGCAGTACGTGATCGGAAAAACCGTCGCAGAGGTGGCAGGAATCGCCGTCAGCGAAGGATATGCCGCCGACGCCGACCTTCTGGCTTCCGTTACGGTCCACATCACCGATTTTATGGCCGGTGTGGAAAAAGCCGTGGCCAATGCCGCAGAATTGGGCGCCGCCAAGGGCGACATGCTCAGCATCGCGACGACCACAAACATTTCCAAGTCTAAGAATGCCGCCGAAGCGGAAGACGGTCTGGCCCAGGTCTATTCCACCTATGTCGCCATGACCCAAAACGCAGAAGGCAAGATCACCAGCTGCATCTTTGACGGGTCTCAATCCAACGTCAATTTTGACGCCACAGGCATGATCACGACGGATCTTTCCGTAGCGCCCAGAACCAAGAATGAACTGAAGGAAGAATACGGCATGGCCAAGAATTCCTCCATCGGAAAAGAGTGGTATGAACAGGCGGCGGGATTTGCGGCCTATGTGACCGGAAAGACCGTTGAAGAAGTAAGCGGAATTGCCATCAGCGAAGGGTACGCCGCCGATGCGGACATCCTGGCTTCCACGACGATCCATATCACCGACTTTATTGCACTGGTGGAAAAAGCGGCTCAATAAGGCGCTTTCGGTATCGGGTATCATCCAATGAAAAAAAGAGTATCCTTCGTACTTGCGTTGCTGGTGATGCTGGCCGCCGGATGCGGCAGAGCCGCGGCGACACGCTACCAGGCACAGTTTCTGCAGCTGTTCGACACCGTCACGACAATTGTCGGCTATGCGGATACCGAGGCGCAATTCAGAGAGATTTCGGATCAGATCCGGAAGCAGCTGGAGCAATACCATCAGCTCTATGATATCTATCATGATTACGAAGGCGTCAACAACATCAAAACGATCAACGACAACGCCGGCATCGCGCCGGTGGCCGTGGATCAAAGGATCATTGACCTTCTGCTGTTTGCCCGTGACATCCACGGGCAAACAGGCGGAAAGGTCAATGTTGCTATGGGTTCTGTGCTTTCTCTGTGGCACGATTACCGGGAAGCCGGGACGGAAGACCCGGCGGAGGCGGAGCTCCCGCCCATGGAATTGCTTCAAGGCGCCGCGGGGCATACAAGCATCGAAGCTGTTTTGATCGACGAAGAAGCATCGACTGTCTATCTGACAGATCCGGCTATGAGCCTGGATGTGGGCGCCATGGCCAAAGGCTACGCAGTGGAACAGATCGCCCGACAGTTGGAATCGGAAGGTGTGCAGTCCCTTCTCCTGAGCGTGGGCGGCAACGTACGCGCCATCGGCGGAAAAATCCTCAACCAAGACAATCAAGAATTCTACTGGACCATCGGGATCCAAAACCCGGACAAAACCTCGGATCAGGCAGAGTTGTTTGCCTTGATGATCGAGGGACTTTCCGTCGTGTCCAGCGGAGTCTATGAACGATATTATACGGTCAACGACATTCGTTACCACCACATCATCGACCCGGAGACACTGATGCCTGCAGGCCGGTTTGCCCAGGTGACGCTCATCTGTCCGGATTCGGGTCTGGCTGACGCTCTTTCCACCTATATTTTCAGTCTTCCTGCAGAGGAAGGCCAGCGTCTGATCGAGTCTATGGACGGTGTGGAAGCTTGCTGGGTCGACAGCGAGGGCACTGTTTTGTATTCTTCCGGATTTCAGGACTATATCAAAGAAAAGTAGCAATCAGTATCAAGAAAAATCATCGACTCTCCAGATCCCGGATACGTTCATACAAAAACCGGTTCACCGGCGTATCGACAGAATGCTTTGCCCCCAGTTTTAGGACGGTTCCGGCAAACAACTCCACTTCTGTGGGCTTTCCGCAGTCCAGGTCCTGAGCCAGTGAAGGCTTTCCTTCCGACCGAAGGGTATCCAGGACGCTCAGCCAGTAATTGAGGTCCTGTTGTGTCAGTTCGATGCCTTCGGCCGCAGCGAGCGGGATCACCTCTTCCATGGCGGCGATCATGATGTTGCGGGCTTCGCCCGGCTGCTGGATCGTGCCGTAAGTACCCTGAAAAACAGCAACTGTTTGATTGACTCCGACGTTGAGCATGAACTTGCCCCACAGCCTGGCTTTCATATCCGTATCGACTTGATGGGGAAATTCCGTTCGAATAAAAAAGTTTTCCACGCTGCGGACCCGGGGCGTCAGAAGTCCCTTTTCTCCTTCACCGAAGCAAACCAGTCCCATATTCTTATAGGTCAACTCGTTATCCGATCGTATGCCGTCCATGCCCTGGGCGACGGCGTACAGCACCTTTTCATGGCCATAGCGCTTTCCGATGATCTCTTCGCTCACGATGCCGTTTAAAAAGGACAGGACCAGCGTATCGGGTCCGATTTGATTTTCGGCGTCCCGGATGGCCTGCTCCAAACCCTCAAACTTGACGGTGAACAGCATGAGATCCGCCGGACCGGTCTGTTCTTCGGGGGCGATGAAGTGAAACCGACAGGGTTCTTCGTTGCAGAGGATGGGGGTGGTTTCATAGCGCTTTTGGCGATCGGTTCCCGCGATGATGCGAAGATCTTCGAAGGGCATTCTGCGGCTCAGATGGTGGGCGTACATAATACCCAGAGATCCCAGACCGATCAGGGATACGGTTTTGATTGCTGTATGCTGCATTGGTCTATTCCTTTCGCAGGGGGCTGTATCAATGGAATTGTACCACAACCCTCGATGGCGGTCGAGTCGTCTGTGTGATATGGTCACTGAACGTCGCGCCAGATCGTGGCATACTTTAGCCGTACCTAAAAGGTATGGGGAATCACATCAAATTACCCTTTGCAGAACCAAAGGAGGTTTGGGTCATGATAAAGATCAGCGATCGCGCAGCTGAAAAGTACAAAGAAGTTGCTGCGACCCTGGAGGATCCGGATCAGCTGAAGATCAGGCTCTATATGAGCCGCAGCGGTTGAGCCGGGCCCCAGTTGGCGGCCGCTCTGGATGAGCGGGGATATGGCAGCGATGTTGTGATCGAAAGCAACGGAGCTAAGGCAGTATACACTAAGGATCTGGAAAACCAGGTCAAAAATATGCGGGTAGATTATCTGAACAAATGGTACTTCAAAGGATTCAGGGTCTACTGAAGGAAGGAGAAACATCGACATGATTCAAGTAAGCGATGCGGCAGCAGCCAAATTTCAGGAAATTGCCGCACAGACAGAGAAACCCGAAAGTCAGATGCTTCGCATCAGCTATGGAGGCGCCGGCTGAGGCGGGCCCCAGTGGGGCTTGGCTCTGGAAGAGCTTCAGGATGCGGAAGATAAAGTCGTCGAATCCAACGGCACCAAAGTTGTTTACGCCAAAGAATTGGAAGAGTATATCGAGCGATTGACTCTGGACTACTCCGACAAGTGGTACAACAAGGGATTTCGGCTGACGAACGACGTCAACTAAAATAAAAATCGAATAAACTCCAAAGATATCAGCAGGCCAGCCGGACTTTTCAAAATGGAAAGTCCGGTTTGTTTTATTGGGAAACCTCTGTTTCACTTGATTGAATTATAATGTATACTACAAGAAAATAGATATTTGAAACGAGGGGAATCATGAATCAGTCACGGCCTGCGGAAATCGCTCCCGGAATATATTGGGTGGGCGGCACATTTGTAAATAAAGGGCTGCAATGCAATCCGTATCTTTTGATCGACGATCAAGAAGCTGTCCTGATCGATCCGGGTTCGGTTCTGGATTTCGAAGAGGTATGGGGAAACGTCTGCAGTCTGATTTCTCCTGATCAGATCCGATACGTGATCCTTCACCATCAGGATCCGGATCTCTGTTCTTCCGTTCCGTTGTTTGAGCAAAGGGGATGTCGCTTTCAACTGGTCACTCATTGGCGCACGAAGACATTGGTGCGCTACTATGGCGTATCATCGGATTTTCATATCATCAACAGCCATCAGAATCAGCTGAAGCTTGCTTCGGGCCGGACGCTCAGCTTCCTTCCGGCGCCCTATTTGCATTTCCCCGGAGCGGTCATGACCTACGACGCCCGGACGCAGACGCTTTTTTCCAGTGACCTCTTCGGAGCTTTTTCAGAGGATTGGACTCTGGAAGCCGGCGAAGATTACCTGGAGCGCATGAAGTCGTTCCACGAGCATTATATGCCTTCCAACGAGGTCATTCGCCCGGTCATGGAATCCCTGATGGGATTGCCGATAATGTTGATCGCTCCTCAGCACGGATCACTGATCCGCAACGACATAAGAATGTACATCAAAGCGTTGAGGGACTTAGAGTGCGGCGCTTTTTTGCACAGTGTTCGTAAAAACCTGGATATTTCCGGTGGATATCTGGCGTCGGCGGAAGCGGTCCTGAAGCGCTATGCATCCCTTTACGGCCTGTCGGAGGCGCAGAGAGTCCTGACGGAATCGGGCCTTCGCGCCGATTCCGATCTGCGCGTTTTCCCGGCGCAGGAAGCCGATCATCAGATGTGGAACGCGCTGCTGGAAAAAATGTTTGCCCGAAAAGGCTTGGAATGGCTTCTGACAGCCGAGCCGCTTGTCGAACGGCTATCCTATGAATATGAAATCCCTCTGCCGGAGGTCTACACCGCCCATCTGGCTCGATCCAACAGTGAGCTGCAGCGATTAAGCGAAGAAAACAAATCCTTGTCAGCCGCCCGGGATCGGCTCGTTGAGAACCTGGCCGGTGTGGAGCATTCGATGTCCCATTCTATGCTTACGGGCCTGTACAATTTTCAATTTTTTCAAAAATACCTGAAAGAAGAGATCGGAGGGATCATAGAGAAAGAGCTTGGATCGAGTCCGGCGCTCATTGTCCTGAGTCTGGATCAGACGGAGCGTATCAAATATCGCTACGGTGATAAAGAAGTCGAGCAGATGTTTAAGAATACAGCGCTTTTGCTGGAATCGATCCGGGAGGACTATCAGGTGTATTTTAAACTGCCCGGAAGCTTGTTTGCCTGCTATATTCCCCATGCGGCCAAAGAACGCGCCGTGGATGTGGCCGAAGAAATTCGAAATGCGATCGCTTCTTCCGGGAAATTCGTGGAGGCGGTGACCGCTTCGATAGGTGTTGTGAGCCTGCAGGAATTGCAGCCCGAGGAGCACCAAAAATCCATAGCTCCGGATCGTTTTTATGAGATCGCGCTGGAGCGGGTACGCATCGCCAAGAACAAGGGGAAGAACCGGGTGTGCGGCAGCTCTTCGCCGGAAGACAAACCTTCGACCTGCGATATCCTCCTGGTTGAGCCGGAACAAACTGTGGCCGAAGTGATCACAGTAGTTTTGGAAAACATGCACTATAGCGTACAACATGCGGCGGACGGAGAAAAAGCGCTGGAGATCGCAGGTCGCTTTCAGCCGGCGCTGATCCTGTCCGAAGTGATGCTTCCGAAGATGGACGGCTTTGTCTTACGTCAGGAACTTCTTCTGCGTTCGGACACAAAAAGTATTCCTGTGCTCTACATGTCTCATCTTAAAACAGAAGCGTCCGTTCGCCGAGCTGCTGATCTGGGCGTGATCCATTATTTCAAAAAACCTTTGATGCTTGCGGAAATTCAGGGTGTCGTTTCCAATTTAGCAGAGAAAGGGGAACGGCTGTGATCGGAAGCGTTGAAACCTGGCTCATCATCGCAGGCATCTTGATCGTGATCGATGTCTTTTTTGCCTGGAGCATTTATGTCTCCAGGATCAAAAACGATATTCATAATGAAATCACCCAGAATCAGAGGCATATGCTGATACGGATCCTGTCAGACAAGGGCAGCGCCGTGATGAAAAAAACAGACCCTGCGATCTATTTGACCATGAAACGGACATTTCAGTTCGGGGCTGAATGGGAAGCGAAAATCGAAGCGCTTTTGCCGATGAACCGTCTGGAAAGACGAGCCATACGGGCGTTGCGCAGCAGCAATTTGACAAAGCGCGCCGAGGCTGTGTTTGCACTGGGCCGCATGGGGAACGAAAATGCGCGGCTGGCTTTGGAGCGGCAGCTGTTGATCGAAGATCATTTCACAATAAAGCTCTATGTGGCGAATGCCCTGTCGGATATCGGCCACAGCGCTTCTCTGCCTGTCTTGATTCGTTCTCTTCATCACGCCAGCCGGTTTTATCGAACGAGAGTAAATATGCTCATCGCCGACTTTGGACAAGCGTTTCATGCATTGCTGCCGAAGTTGTATTATTCAAAAAAGGAAGAGATTCGAGAACTATTGGTTGATTTTGCTTCGGTTTATGACTCTCAAGAATTGAAACAGTATCTGTTGACGGTGATTGAGCCCTATATTGAGGGATCGGGGATATCTTCTTCGGAAGAAGAACGGCCAGCCTCTTGCTCCGATTGCAGCTTTGGGCGTGCCGATGGACAAGAGGGATGGATTCTTTGCCGATTTCGCGGGAAAGTGGCTTCCGATTTTTTGTGCCGCAGATATCAGCCCGGTCCGACCCGCATCAGTGCTGCACAGGTCGAACAGGAATTGATGCACAAGGCCTGCGAGATCTTGAGCACCCGTCATCCGGGCGTGCTGGACTGCGACCGCTACCTGTATGCGCGGGATGTGGAGATCCGTCGCGCCGCCATCGCAGCTCTGTCAAATTTGAGGGGATCGGATCATCCGGAGAAGTTGCTGGACTTGATCCGTGATGAAAGCATTCGCGAAAGTGCGGCCCATGCGCTTTCCGTGATGATCGAACGAGATCCCTCCCTTCTGGAACTCGTCGCAAATCGATTTATGGCAGAAACAGATCCGAGCGTCAAGAGGACGCTTGCGGAAGTGCTTTCTTTGCGCATCGAATACTTTATCATGCGACTGATGGGGGAGAAGAAGCGTGTGGCAGAGCACATTCTGGAGCAGATCCTTTTGACCGGACGCGTCAGCGAAGTGATCGACTTCCTGAATCTGAACAAAAATGCGGAGCTGGAAATCGACCTCGTGGCGATCGTCAAACGCTGCACACAAAAGGATCCCAAATTAAAAAACCTGTTTCGCACTTATTTTTCGCCTCGGCTTCAGACGTTGTGCGAGTCGGCGGAACCGCGTCCGGAATCGGAATCCGATCAGCATTCTGCCGATCGGGCCTATCTCATCGTTCTGTCCATACTGCTGGTCTCGAGTTTCCTTCTGGTTCCCACAGTATTTCTAGTGATGCATCGCGAATTGTTGGGCGAATTGACTCTGATACCGGGTTTAAAGCTTTTCGTCAGGGATTTTAATACGTATTTTGCGTTTTATGCTATTGCCGTCAACTTCATTTACTTTGCCTTGATGGGGCTTTCTTTTGTCTATGTGCGCAGGCAGAAACGGTCCTGGCAGATCAAAGACCGTTCCTTTTTGTTCAAGCCCAGGATGCTTCCGTCCATTTCCATCGTGGCTCCGGCATTCAACGAGGCCAGAACGATCATCGAGAATGTGAATTCTCTGATGAATCTGAGCTACCCTGATTATGAGTTGATCATCGTAAATGACGGATCTACCGATCAGACGCTGGCAACGCTGCAGCAGGAATTCGGATTGAAGCGTGTGGACCGCATCTATGCCAAAGAACTGCAGACAAAAGAAATCAAAGGGATCTATCTGAGCCGAAATCTTCCCAAGCTGATCGTTGTGGACAAGATGAACGGCGGAAAAGCCGACGCTCTCAATGCAGGCATCAATGTGGCTTCCAGGGAATATGTCTGCAGCATCGACGCGGATTCCGTTCTGGAAGAGGACGCGCTGTTGAAACTGGTGTCTCGGATCCTGGAAGAGGATGTGGAGACGCCGGCCATGGGCGGCAATGTGTTTCCTGTCAACGGTTGTACGGTGGAGCGAGGTGTCTTGCGGGAAAAGCGGATCCCGAAGAACCGACTGGCTTTGCTTCAGACGATCGAATATATCCGGGCGTTCATGTGCGGTCGTTTGGGGTGGGCTTTTACAAACAACCTGCTGATCATTTCCGGCGCTTTCGGTCTTTTCAGAAAGGAACGAGGTGTCCGCGTGGGCGGTTATCTGACCAGCAGCGGTGAATACGGAAAGGATACCGTGGGCGAGGATATGGAGATCGTGGTTCGTATTTCCCGGCGCATGCGAGAGCTGGGAAGTCCTTATCGCATCCGCTATGCTTTCAATGCCAATTGTTGGACGGAAGTGCCGGAAGATCTGAAGACTTTTAAGAAACAGCGTTATCGGTGGCAACGCGGCTTGATCGAGATTATGTATTTCCACAAGACCATGCTGTTCAATCCCAGGTACGGACGAACCGGCACGGTGGCTATGCCGTATTACTTTTTTTTCGAAATTCTCGGGCCGCTGTTTGAACTTCAGGGATATATTGCGGTGCTTCTTGCGGCCGTTCTGGGTGTATTGTACTGGGATATCGCCGTGATGCTCTTTGTTGCAGTGGTGCTGTCCGGCACGCTCATTTCCATCACATCCCTTTTAGTAGCCGAGCATGGCGGGAAACTATTTCCCTTAAAAGACGTCACGCGTCTTCTTTTCTGGGCGATACTGGAAAATTTCGGAATTCGCCAATATTTCAGCATGATCCGCGCTGTGGGTTATTTTCGTATATTTAAAGGGGTGACAGGATGGGAAAAGAGCGAGCGCAGAGGATTTACCGGCAGTGAAGGCAAACGGCCAGAAGGTGTGAAATGAACAAGCGAACGATACTCTATCTGATGTATGGGGCGATGCTGATGATGATCCTGTTCACTGCAGCAGTGCTTGTGGTTCCGCGTATCCTTTGGAGTCGTATGGATTCCATGCCCCTGAATGTATGGATCGTCGACAAAACCGTGACGGAAGAGGACTATAAGGAGCATGAGGGCTTGATGTGGGCGCTGAATCGCATGAAAGTGGTTTCTCCCGATTCCGGAGGATCTTTTCGTTACGATCGAGATTATTACGGGACATTTCCCGAGACGAGAGCCGAATTTACGGTACGACCGCTTCCTGAGGTCCCTGCCGGCGGATGGGGAAAACAGAGACCGGATTTGATTTATCTGGCTGATACATACGGCAGGTATGAGCGCGACGAAGAAACCCGAGAAGAAGATGAGACATGGACGGAACCGAAGCTTCTCTACGGCGGATTGAGCGATGATGAGCTTGATCGGATCATTTCGGCTCTGGACGAAGGAACGGTGTTGATCGGCGAGTACGACATCATTCGCCATACCTCGCGGCAACGCATGGAAGAGTTGTTCGGGTTGTCGCTGCACACAGGATACCACGGAAAATATTTCAAAGAACTGTCCAGATATTCCGAAATCCCGCGCAGTATTGTGCAGAATTATGAAACGCAGACCGGAAGGCGATGGGACTTCGAAGGCAGCGGAATCGTTCTGGTATCCGGAGACGATCGGATTACGGTCCTGCGGAAAGAGCGGGATTTTAAGGGGGATGAACTGAGCTTTCGCTTTACGCAGGCTGCCGGGTTTGCGGGGACAAAAGAGATCCCTTACGACGGATGGTTCGAGATCGTTGCGGCCAATCCTTCAACCAGGATCCTGGGGGAATATACCGTGGAACTGACCGAAGAGGGGTCCGCTGTAATGGAAAAGCTGGGGCTGCCGTCGGCGTTTCCGGCTGTTATCGAAAAACAGAACAGCCGATATACATCGTATTACTTCGCCGGGGATTATGCCCAGAAGAGCTTTAACGGAGAGTATCCAGGCAATTACGGATCAGCTGTGCTGCGACGAATGCTTTCTCTTCGCTCCGAAAGTGACAGCGGGCAGTTTTATTGGAAGGCGTACCTTCCGATGATGGAAAAAATCCTGACCGGCATCGATGAGCGAAAAGCGGGCGCACCTATGCCGCCGGCAGTGGCCGGCGCGCCCATCCTGAATGTGCGCGTCAGCGGTCAGACCTTCGAGTTCAAAAAGGACGACGGCGCATGGAGCGAGCTCTTTGCCCGAGGTGTCAACATCGGTTCGTCGCTGCCCGGGAAATGGTTTACCGAATTTGTCCGTTCCGAACAGTTGTTCATTGCGTGGTTCGAAAAAATTTCTGCCATGGGCGCCAACACGATCCGGGTCTATACGCTTCTGGCGCCGGAGTTTTATTCTGCTCTTCAATACTACAACACGTTTTGCGCGGAACAGCCGCTGCTGCTCTATCAGGAGATCTGGCCCGAAGAAAATCCGGCGGACGGAGATTATCTGGCGCCGGATTACGAGGAAGAATATCGGCAGGAGATCCGCTATGTGATCGATGCCATGCACGGGCGCGCCGTGATTCCCCAGCGGGATTTTCGCGCCTATGGACTCTACACCAGTGATATTTCACCCTACATCGCCGGTTATTTGGTCGGTCGGGAACTGGAACCGGAAGAAGTGATCCAAACGGATGAACGCAATCCGGGGTACACCTTCCGGGGAGAGTATCTTTTCACGGAGCCGGAGGCTTCTCCTACAGAAGCCTGGCTTGCGATGAATTGTGATTACGTGGCCGCTTACGAAACGCTGACCTATGGATGGCAGCATCCTGTGGGGATCGTCAGCTGGCCGACGCTGGACCCTGCGGAGCATGATTCCGAATGGAATGCCGCAGGAGATAAAAACCTGGAATACAACGATAAAGCTGTGGTGGACATCAATCACATCTCTGTAAAGGAAAGCTTGGAAGCCGGATTTTTCGGCGCCTATCACATCTATCCAAACTATCCGGATTTCATGAACAACGAGGCAGCCTACGATGCCTACAGCGATGAAGAAGGCAGGCTTCGCTACGGAGGATATCTGCAAGAATTTATAGAGGGCCACACCCGGTATCCGGCGCTGGTGGCTGAATTCGGACTGGCTACGGGCATGGGGAACGCCCACTACAGTCCGGACGGATATCACCACGGCGGCATGACGGAAAAAGTGCAAGGAGAGGGTGTCGTGCGCATGATGAAGGCCATCCGGCGGGAGGGCTATGCCGGCGGACTCATTTTCGAGTGGAGCGACGAGTGGGCCAAGAAGACCTGGACGACGGAGCCGTATATCATTCCTTTTGAACGAAATCCGCAGTGGCACAGCGCCATCGATCCGGAGCAAAATTATGGCATCCTCGCCATGGAACCTGAGGGGATCCGGTCCGAGGCTTTTTCCGTTACGGGCCGTGACGCCATCCGCCAGCTGGAACTCGCAGTCGATGAAGCATTTCTTCAAGTGCGGATCCGGTTGTCTGAGCCTCTGGACTTGGGCAATGAGATGTTGATCATTGGCCTGGACACCTACGACAGAGCGAAGGGAGAAACGAAATACGGAGCGCTCCTTGAGCAGAACGCCCCGTCGGGACTGGAATTCCTTGTAGAACTCAGAGGGGAAGAGGATGCTTCGCTCCTTGTGCACCCGGGCTACAATTTCACAAAGGGGCTGCATCGTCCCTCGCTTACAAATCAGGGAATCTTCGAGCGTATGTCGCTGCTGATCAACAAGGAGCGTGTGACGAAAGGCGGCGCTTATATCCCGGCTGTCTATGACGACCTGAGCGCGCTGCGCTTCGGCTCGCTTGACAACAACACGTATTACCACTGGGAGTCCGATGGAGAGACGGTTACGCTGCGTCTGCCCTGGGGTCGGCTTCATTTCAGCGATCCTTCTTCCATGAGGGTGCTGGACGACCCCGGCATACTGTACGCTCCGCAACGGGACGAACTGGGAACTGCTGTCTCGGAAGGATTGGTCGTAAGCGCTCTGCTCACCGACGCCGCCGGGACCACCGTCCTGGGCCGGGCCGGCGTGGACGATCCGAAGAATCTGGCGGCGTTTCGCTGGAAAAACTGGGAGATGCCTTTGTACCGAGAACGAGAAAAGAGCAGCTATCAGATCATCAGCGATTACTTTTTTGCGATGACGGACCGGTAGAGCCGAAGCAGGAGTTTCTGCTCCCGATACAGCCTTACGTATAGCGGCATTGCGGAAAGTCGGTATCGAAGAGGCAGATACTGCGATAATCACAGTAGGTACAGGCGGTCCGTTCCCTGCCCAACTTTCTCGGCCGTATATCGGTGACCCCTTCCGTCAGACTTTTGCAGACCTTCTGCAGTTCCTGCCTGAACTCTTTTCGAAAGTCTTCAAACTCCACTCTGGATACGGCTCGGCTGGAATCGTATCCGGAGTGTTTTCTTTTTACCGGAATGACCGTGGATTTTTCGCCGTCTGCCAAAGAGTCGTCCATGCTTTCCACGATCGCGCTCTCTCCGACGAACAACCCTTCCATTCGGTAGCGCTCTTCCAGCGCGCGTAAAATATCCTCCGGCAGGCTGCTGTTCGACAGATCTCCTGCAGGAATGGGGACACGCGGATCTTCGATATAACAATAGAATACCCCGGCAGGTTCGGCATTCGCTTCGATGTGCAGGGCGCTTTCCAGATAGACCATGAGTTGCAGATGGAGTCCCCGCAGGATCAGCTCCCTGTCAAAATCCGCCTGACCGGATTTATAATCGATGACCTTTACTCCGGGATGATCCGAGCCGGTCTGCAACAGATCGATCCGGTCGATTTTTCCTTCGATGAGAACCGTTTGATCGCCCAACGGGATCTTCAGCGGAGGAATAGGGCGATGACGCCCGAATCCGACTTCGGGGAAAATCTTTGTGATATGCCCTTTACGGATCTGACAGATCACCTGCCAGAGGAAGGTTCGGGCAACCAGGGATATCCGTTCTGTCTGGTACTCCTGGGACTTGCCTGCTTTGAGCAGTCCTTCGAATATTTCCTGCCGTATGGAATCCAGGATTCGAAGCACGCGCTCGTCGCATTCTTCCCGAGTTATGGACATCCAGGGCGAAGCTGCGTCCGTAACGGAAAGACCTTTGGCTTCGGTTTCCTGCAGCAGGTCCCGGGTGAGTCGCATCAAACACTCATGGTAAACATCTCCGATTTCTCTTCCGGTGATTTCGAAGCTTTCCCTGGGGCGAGGCTGAAGTCCGTAGGTGACGTAGTGCATAAAGGGACATTGAGCGAATTTTTCCAGGCGGGTCGGACTGAACGCAAAGAGGTCCTCCTTGGCGTCGTAGGGATACAATTCCCGCGTGGCAGAGGCGGGCAGCGCATCAGCCGCATTGGAAAAGAACAAGCCGTCCCGGATAACCCGGGCCGTTTCGGGAACGTATTTCAGGAAGAAATCGTAGACCTGTCTTGCCGTTTCCGACAGTTCCCGGTCTTCCCCGGACAGGTAGCGCTGCAGGGCAGAGGTCAAATGCAGGGCGGCGGGCACCGGTGCGCGGTACAAGTCTGATTCTCGGTCCGGGTGGGTAATATCTGGTTGCGGCGAAAGATCGGGAAAAATCTCCCGGAGTTGGGCGATCAGGGGCGAGGGACGGATCTCTCCGCCTTCGATATCGGCAGTGGAATAACTGACGATAAGCCTGTCGGAGGGTTTGGTGAAAGCCTGATAGATTACAAGCTCTTCCTCCTGATGAATGATTTCCTGATTTTTGGACAGTGTGCAGCCCATTTCTTCCAGCAATTGCAGCTCTCGGTCTGTCAGGATGCCTTCGCTTTCACCCTCCGATGGCAGGATGCCATCGTTGACGCCTGCGATAAACAGAGCTTTTACACCGGACAGGCGGGATCGCCCCACGGTTCCGATGAGGACACTGTGCGCGGCCTGAGGCAGCAGTCCTACTTTCAGATCTGCAAAGGAAGCCGTCAGAATATCGCGGAATTCGACTGTATTTGCCTGCTGGTCTCCCATCAGTTCCACGATCTGGTCCAGAAGATCCACAAAGAGATTCCACATCTGCCGGGTTTCCTGCGCCGCATCGGACAGGCCGATTTCATCCAAGTGGAGCGCATGTTTCCGAAGCGGCTCTTCCATGTGAAGCTCTTCGGAGAGGAATCGGCAGAGTAGGCTGCACTTTTCCCTTACGGTGTCTGCTGCGTCCAGTTTCACCAGAAACGGCGTCAGAAGCCCGTCCAGACGGGCTCTCGTGTTCTCGAGTTTTCGGAGGCCTTCCTCTCCGAAAACGCTGACGCCGTACACGAAAGGCTTGCTGAAACGCGCCCCCCGGATATGATACTGAAGAAGATAGTTTTCGAATTCTTCAATATCCGCGAAGCTTTCCCGGTCGGCTTCTCCGGCCAGCTGCACCAGTCCCGTTTTCAGGAAGCCCAGCACGTCGCTCACGAGTCGGTCATCAGCAGCCAGGTTCAGCAGAGAGGATATGGTTTGGATCAAAGGACTGTGCAGGACGGCTCTCTTTTCGTCCAGAAAACAGGGGATGCCGTACAACTTGAACATCCTGCGCAGGATTGTGCCACGGTCTGCAATGTCGTTGGTGAATACGGCGATGTCTTCGGGCGCGTATCCCTCTTCCTTGCACAATTTCAGAATTTCGGCGGCGATGGTCTGGCTTTCCGTATAGGGATTTCCGGCGCGGATCATTGTAAATGAAGGGTCTGTCGCGCTTGCCGGCGTTGCTTTTGCCGGGACGGCAAAGAGTTGTTTTTCAATCGCGCGCAGGCGCTCCGGCCTGTCTCTGCGGACAAAGCGATCCGGAACAGGTTCGACATGATGGTGAACGCCCAGTTCCTCGGCGCGTCTGCACAGCAGGGTTGTCGCTCGATGAGTCGGCGCGAAAAGACGCCCGTCGGGATCGGCGGATTCGCCTCCGGTCAGTACCACAGACAGATCCGTTGCATGCAGCATCAGCTCGCCCATAAATTCTGTCTCCCGCGGCGTAAAAGAATAAAAGTCATAGAACCAGAGTTCGGAAGATCGGATCAGCGAGGATGTGGCAATTTTTCTGCTGACCGCCGGCAGCAGGTCTTCCGAGTCGATCCATTTTCCTTCCAGCGCGGACTGATACGCACTGTAGATCCGGTGCATGTCGCTCAGCTTTCTTCGCACGATGCTTAGAGGCTCGGTATGCTGTGTAATGTTTTCCAGATCCTCCGGGTCCAGATCGTTCTGTTTCATTTGGGCGATCAATGCGCCTGCCATGGACAGAAATTCCGGAGAATCGGCCACCTTTTGGAACGCCTCCAAATCGGAGCGGGATTCGCGGACGACGGATCGCAACAGCAGCATTCGCCCCAGTGCATTGACCACGACTTTATTCGGTTTTCCGGTCTCGTGGAAAATCTGATGACGCAAGCGGTTTCCCGAAAGGATCTGAAGATCCAGAAATCCTTCTTCGCCCAGATGCGCAAAGGCGGCTTCCTCGGCTTTTAATGTGTACTGCGCCGGTACTACAAGGAGGAGGCGCTCCGCGCCTGATCTTTTTTGCCTGAGAACAGTCAGGCGTTCCTTGATACGATCAAAGAGAAAGGCTTCCCTGTCTATGGATTCTCTTCCGTAATAGATGTTCAGCATCCGTTGTACCTCCGATTTCCATTATATCACGCCTCCCCAAAAACGGGGAGCATGTCCGTATTGAGCCGGATAAACGTTGTTGGACTTGACAGTGCCCGATATCTGGCCCTATTATTATACTTATCAGCACCCACCAAAGGAGAAAAATCATGGATTTAAAAAAAGAAATCGCTGCGCTGCAGCCTGAGTTGATCGAATTGAGACGGGACTTTCATCGTCATCCCGAGATCGGTAAGAATGAATTCAGAACGGCACAGATCATCGAGGACTACCTGCGGGATTTGGGCCTTGAAGTCAGAAGATGCCTGACAACCGGCGTAATCGGTGTTTTAAAAGGCGGAAAGCCCGGAAAAACACTAACGCTGCGTTCGGATATCGATGCGTTGCCCGTAGAGGAACTGACGGGTCTGCCGTTCAAATCAGAAAACCCCGGCGTTATGCACGCCTGCGGTCACGACGGACACATGTCCGTGATGCTCATCGTCGCCAAGATCCTTACCGCACACAGAGAAGAAATTTCGGGTACGATCGTGTTTCTTTTCCAAACCAACGAAGAGGACGCCGGCGCCGAAGACATGATCCAGGCCGGGGCGTTGGAAAATCCCACACCCGACGCCATCATGGGCATGCACCTTTGGGCGTATCTGCCCTCGGGCAGCATCGGCATCATCCCGGGACCGATCATGGCGTCAAGCTATTATTTCAAGCTGACGATCACAGGAAAAGGCGGCCACGGCGGCGCCCCTCACGCTTGTATCAATCCCATCGACTGTGCCGTTCACGTGTGGGAAGCCTTTCAGGCGTTCCATACACTGGAGAATAATTCCCTGCATCCTACCACCGTCACCGTGGGCAAGTTCCAGGCCGGCCAGTACAACATCGTGATTCCCGACACTTGTGTTATGGAAGGCTCTGTCCGTTGCCTTCACAACGACGACGAAAAGGTGAGGGATCGCCTGAGAGAAATGATCGACGGTGTCTGCAAGACCTATCGCTGCACCTATGAACTGGAATACAAGTGCGGAAACACCCTGTTGGACAACGATGAGAAAATGGCCGAAATGATTCGGGAGACCGGCGCGGAAGTTCTTGGAAAGGACAAGGTCATCACGAA
>JAQUXD010000120.1 GCA_028692535.1 Eubacteriales bacterium
TATGTTGTAGGCACAGCGGATCTCAGCACCTGGGCCAATCCCTTCGGCGACGTGAAGCAAAGCGACTGGTTCTATGAAGCCGTCCGCTATGCTTCGGCAAACGGCCTGATGCAGGGAACGAAAGGCACGGCCTTCAGCCCCGATACGCACATGACCCGGGGCATGCTCGTCACCATCCTCTGGCGCATGGAAAATGAACCTGCCGCAACGGCAGCCGCCGATTTTACAGACATTGCTGCCGGCAAATGGTACACCCAAGCTGTGACCTGGGCTGCAAAGAATGAGATCGTGACCGGCCATGCCGGGAAATTCAATCCCGACGACGCGATTACAAGGGAACAACTGGCAGCGATTCTCCATCGCTACGCCACGTATAAAGATTATGCGATAAGCAAAGGCGCCAACCTCGACGCCTATCCGGACACGCCCTCCGATTGGGCCCTTTCCGGTGTAAGCTGGGCAGTGGCCGAGGGCCTGCTCCAAGGCAGCGGCGGTCGCCTTGCCCCGGAAGCCGGCGCCACCCGCGCCCAAGCGGCCACAGTTTTACAACGGTTTATCGAAAACATTGCAAATTAAGCAAGGTCATTATAAAAAGGCAGAGGGCGGTCCATGACCGCCCTCTGCCTTTTGCGTTGATTCCTTGGACTGCGACCTGTCTAATAGTCCTCTTTTCGAATCCCGAATTCGGCCGACTCGACCCACTCCTCCGAATGCCTGACCATCGTTACCAGTTCATCAAACAGCGCAAAATGACTTTTTTCCTGTTCGATGAGATACGTAAACAGCTTCTGTTCTTCCGAATCTGTTGCCTTTTCCAGGAAATCGGTATAGAGGTCAATGCTCTGCTTTTCTTTTTCCAGAGCGACCTTATAAAACTCCAATTGTGTGGGCGTTTCGTTGATCTCGCTTTTAAAGTTCTCCATATCCTTGAACAGATTCTTGATTTTTGCATAGGAATCGCTGCCCGGCAGTTCATAAACGCGCTTATCCGCCTTATTTTTAAGAATCTGCGCATGGATCCTCTCTTCCTTCGCTAAAATAAGACAGACTTCCTTTACGGCATTATTCTTGTTCAGCTGCGCCTGTTCTGTATAGTACTTCTCTCCTTCTCGTTCCATGTCGATCGCATAATCCAGAGCATTCATAGTTTCCCTCCTCCTGTAAGAATAATCCTACTGTATACCTATGTTAAATATAACACGGGGATGGACAGATGTAAAACATATGGCGGCATGCAGACTTAATCAAAAAAACGATAGACAAATATATCGGCTAACGATATAATACATCATGATATATCGACAAACGATATATCAAATACCAACGGAAAGGATTTTGCGCAGATGAACGAGAATATCGCATTGACAGAAGCGGTCTATTATATCCTGCTTTCGCTGTACACGCCGCAGCACGGCTACGGCATCATGCAGCAGACCGAACAGCTGTCCGGCGGACGGGTCCGGTTGGCGGCCGGCACATTGTACGGCGCCCTGAGCACCTTATCCGAAAAGGGCTGGATCACCGCGCTGAAGGAAGAACCCGGCAGCCGCCGGAAAGAGTATCAACTGACCGATCAAGGTCTTCATGTATTGAAAAATGAGTTGGAGCGGCTGCAGCAGCTCGTTGCCAACGGAGCAGCCGTCATGGGGGGAACACAAGAATGAAAAAACAATTAACGATCCGCAAATGGTTTTGGGTCTGGGATTTTGAAGAGGAAGAAGACTGGCTCAACGAAATGGCGTTACAGGGTTGGGCGCTGGACGGCGTGGGTTTCGCTACGTTCCACTTTATCTCTTGCGAACCGGGGTCGTACACGATTCGGCTGGAGATGCACGGTCACGATTCAGATTATCTTGGATTTTTAGGGGAGACCGGCGTCGAATACCTCGGTCGTGTGTTCGCCTGGGTTTATTTCCGCAAGAAGACCGAAGCGGGCGCCTTTGACATTTTTTCGGATATTGACTCCAAGATCCGCCATCTCGATCGCATCTGCAAGATGCTTTTGGTGATCGGTTTGGCCAACCTTGGGATCGGTATGATCCATCCTTCCTCCGCCGGGAGGATCAATCTCCTGTGCGGCGCGCTCCTGATGTATGCCCTGGGCCGGATCCACGGAAAAAAAGAAGCCCTGAAACGGGAACGGGCCCTTCGCGAGTAATCCCTGCCGATCTGCTATGTGCCGGAGTTCCTACTCCGGCACACAGATATCCACACTTCATTAATCTCTTATGCAAATACGATTGCAACTGGATCTTAATCGGTATAATTGTCGAAATACCCCTGTACCAGTACGACCGGTGTCCCTTTGTCTCCGCTGCCGCTGGTCAAATCGCACAACGAAGCCAAAAGATCGGTGATCTGACGAGGTGTCGTTCCCTCGGATCCCATGGTGCCCACAAGATCTTTCTGTTTGGAGCGAATGGACGCCGACACTGCCTTCCTCAACGCTTCTCCGGTCAGATCTTTGTATTCGTTGTCAGCAAGGTATTTCAGTTTCAACTCGTTGGGAGTGCCGATCAGGCCGTCGGTATATGCCGGAGAAGATACCGGGTCGGCAAACTCCCAGATCTTCGCTCTGGGATCTTTGAACGCGCCGTCTCCGTACACCATAACCTCCACATGTTTTCCGGTCGCCTGCAGGATACGGGCCTGAATGTCCAGCACTACAGGTTTGCAGTCACGAGGAAAGAGTTTTACGATTTCTTCTGTTGACTTGTTGGAGCCTAACAGGCCGTATTCTTCGTTGAAGCCGCTGCCGTTCACAGAGGAAGACAAAATGTCATCCAGGCCGTAAACCACCCTGGCTCCGCCTTCCTTCAGCAATTTTTTGGAGCGACTGCGCGTATGGATATCACAAGTGAGCACAGCATCTGTATAGTCCAGAATCGTTTTCGCTTGGTTCGAAAACAGAATGGTCACCTCAGTGCCGCAGCCTTCTATCAATTCGGTATAGTATTGCACATAGTCCATTCCGGTGTATTCGTGTCGAACGATACCGAAAAGCTTCCGATACTGATCCAAGGTCAGCACATCATTATACGGATTGATCCCCGCAGCTTCCACCATTTCAAGACTCACCAGCTCGTTGCCCACTTCATCTGCAGGATAACTGAGCATCAAAACGATCCTCTGGCAGCCTTTTGCAATACCCCGAAGGGGAATCGCAAACCGATTGCGAGAAAGAATCGGGAAGATGACACCGATCGTCCCTCCGCCAAATTTATTTCGCACATCTTCTGCAATATGGTCGATACCGGCATAGTTCCCCTGGGCACGGGCGATGACCGACTCGGTAACAGCGATCACATCTCGATCTCGAAGGCAAAAGCCGTCGCTGTCAGCAGCTTCCAGCACGCTCTGTGTCACGATTGCTGCAAGGTCATCGTTCTGCCGGATAATGGGGCATCGAATGCCTCTTGAAATCGTACCCACTCGTCTGACATTCTGTTCCATCTTGTGATTCCTTTCTTCGTCAAGCATCCGACGACATAGAAGCCGGCCAATGCGCAGCTAAACTGTCTGGTTCAGATTCCATTATACGTTTCCGGTTTCTTTCATGTCAAATGAAAGGATATATATTTAAGGATTACGGCGCGAGGAACCCATATCCTTAAAAAATGAGTCGCATAATGACCTGTGAACGTGTAAAATAAATGCAATGATAGGTTTTAATCAACAAAAGGAGGTTTCGTCATGTCACAGTATCCGGATCTAAAAAGCAAGAGGGTCGTTATAACCGGTGGTGCCAGCGGCATCGGTATGGCCACGGCCAAACGATTCATAGATGAAGGCGCGAACGTCGTCGTGTTCGATATCAACGAGTCCGCCTTCCCCGCAGCGAAAGAAGCGCTGCCCGGCCTGGCAGGGATCGTCGCTGTGGATGTGAGCAGCGAAGACAGTGTAAGAAACGGATTTCTGGAAGTCGACCGGATCCTTGGCGGAATCGATGTTTTGATTTCAAATGCAGGTATCAGCATCCGCAATAAGTTTGTGGATACGGACTTTGCCCAGTGGAAAAAAGTACTGGGGATCAATCTGGATGGCATGTACCTCTGTTGCAAAGAAGCCGTGGACCGCATGATGCCCCAAAAATCCGGTGTCATCCTGATGACGGCATCCAACAACGGCATGAATGCCCATCCGTTCTATACCGATTACAATGTTTCAAAAGCGGGTGTGATCCTGCTCGGCAGGACCATCGCCCTGGAATGTGCCCCCTATATTCGTGCAAACTCCGTATGTCCCGGCTATGTGCTCACCCCGATGCAGCGGGCAGAGTATACCGATGAAATGCTGGCTGTAGTCAACGAAGGGATCCCCATGAAGCGGCATGCGCAGCCCGAGGAAGTCGCAGCGCTCTATGCGTTCCTGGCCTCGGATCAGGCACAGTATATTACAGGACAGCATATCCCCATCGACGGCGGAGAAACGGCATGATCCAATGAAACAGATCTATATCAACGGAAATGTGATCACCATCGACAAGACTCGCCCCAGGGCAGAAGCTTTTGTTGTCGAAGATGGATTCTTTACAGCGGTGGGAAACTCCCGGGAAATGCTTTCGCTGCGCGACGAAGA
>JAQUXD010000121.1 GCA_028692535.1 Eubacteriales bacterium
ACCAGAAAAGTGCGAAGGATCCGATCGATGCGAGGGGCATCAAAAGGTTGAAGCGGAGACTCGTACGTGGTGATCAAGTTTTCAAACGGAAGAATACCGACTTCTGCATAATAGTGCAGTTTGTCATATGTGTGTTGCCGATAGGTTTCGTCATCCATTAATCCAAAATGTTCCCAGTAAAAAATACAGTGATCTGAGCGACGCATGACGGTGAAATCCGGAAAAAACAGTTTGTCGTCGATGGAAAGGGGCGCTTCATATCTGAATGGGATGCGGCGGGCGTCCAACATCGCGGCGATCAGGGATTCGGCTTTGGATCGCACGGGCAAACCCCGGGGCGAACGATAGATCAAATGATCCGGATAAGGAGGACGAACTTCGAATTCTTTCGAAAGCCAGTTTCGAACGATGGAGTCCTTTTCTCTCGCTTTGTTCGCTGCCGACGGTGTCTGCGGATCGTCTCGATAAGCGGCCGGCAGGCTTGTCCAGATATCGGAAGGGTCATAGGGGGCATATTCAGCGAGAAATTTTTCTGCGGCTTGGATGTTAGTACCCAACAACTCCGCCGCAGCTTGGCAATAAGCTTTTTGCGTAAGGGCCGATCGAATCGACGCGTCTTTTACGGAAAGGTAATGCTGCTTCTCGGATCGTTTGCCTTCGGTCTGCCCGGTTGGCAGATATTGATAGTGATAATAGTAGTGCTTTCCTTTCACTGTTTTGCGGCAAAGGCTGCCGGCCGGAAACGACGGCAGTTCCCGGCGGATCTTATCGAGCAGTTGACGGTTGAGTGACAGGTCTGCTTTGACCTTTTCGCAGACGTCGTTTGTGTTCATGGAAGGATATCCTTTCGCGCCCGGCGGCGGGCAACCAAAAAGTAATGTGGCGACAAACAAAGGCGTATGGAAAAATATTACATTTTAAGAATATCGCATATCCGTTGGGAAGTCAAGGTATCAATGGACCGAAGAAATGAGTAAAGAAGCGGTGCGCCGGTCAGCGCTTACCGGTTCAATAACGTATTGTAGCGCTCTCTGTGCTGTGCATTCAATTTTCTTTGTGCTATGATAAAAAGGAAAAGACGGATTTTGTAAAGTACAGCGTTTGAACAGATGACAGGGATTTTCCGGTGTCGGCAAGGGCGCATGGAGGAGGATAAAATGCAGGATAAAATTTATCAACTATTAAAGGAACTGACGGCCATCGGCAGCGTCAGCTGCGTGGAGGGGGAAGTGGAAGCTGCGCAGTTCATATACGATTATTTCATGAAGATGCCGTACTTCAAATCGCATCCTGAGCATGCGGGGCTCTATGCCATTCCCGGCGATCCGTTGGGGCGCACGGTCCCCTATGCGTTCATCCGGGGAAACTGTCCCAAAACCGTGGTGATCATGGGGCATTTCGATGTGGTGGGCACGGAGGATTACGGCGAAGCAGAGCCGCTGGCCTTTTCCGTGGGCGAGGCGTTGGAAAGGGCGCTGGCGGCCAAAGCGCTGCCGGCGGACGCCCGGGCGGACATGGATTCCGGAGAATGGATCTGGGGCCGGGGCGTGGCGGATATGAAGGGCGGCCTGGTGGTCAACATGGTGTTGATGGAAGGCTATGCGGAGCAGGCCATGGCCGGCGAACTGGCGGGAAGTCTGTTCTTTATGGGTGTGCCCGACGAAGAATCCTATTCTGCCGGCATGCGGGCCGGCGTGACGCTTTTGAGCGAATGGAAAGCGAAGCATGGTCTTGACCTGCGGCTCCTGATCGATCCGGAACCCTGCAACGTGACGGAAGACGGCAAGCAGGTCCTGGACATCGGTTCCGTGGGGAAAACCATGCCCGTGGTGGTGGTACAGGGCGTGACCGCTCATGTGGGCAGTCGGTTCAACGGCATCTCGCCCCTGGGGATCCTGTCCCGCATCGAGCTGAAGACCGAAGAAAGCCTGGCCTTTACCGACAGCTTCCGGGGGGAGGCCACCATGCCGCCCAGTTGGGCCAGCCTGCGGGACAAGAAGGAGACCTACGATGTGTCGATTCCGTATCGGGCTGCAGGCTATATGACGGTACTGAGCTTTACGACGACTCCGGATCAGATTATGGAAAAGCTGCGGGCGATCTCCCTGGAAGCTTTCAAGGAAGCGGTGGATGCGCTGGATGCCCTCTATCAGGGATTCAAGCCCTTGAACAAGTTTGCCCGGAAGGAAAAGATCTACTACGAGCCGCTGGTCTTTACCTTCGGGGAATTGAAAAAGAAACTGAAAGAAGAAAAGGGCGAGGCCTTCGAGACCTTCTACCGGGCCGCTTGCGGCGAGACTGCCGAAAAGATCGCTTTGGGAAAAGTGAACTACCAGAACGGCACCGTGGAGCTCATGGAAAAAGTTCTGAACTTCGCCGATCTCAAGCAGCCCCTGGTCCTTCTGGGCTTTGCCCCGCCCTACTACCCCGCCGTCAACAGCGACCTGATCCCCGGTCGGGAAGGCGCCGGCAGCCGGATTTTCGAAAGAGCTGCGGAGCTGTCCGAGGCGCAGTTCGGTCAGGAACTGGTCATGGAAAACTACGCCATGGGCATCTCCGACCTGAGCTACTGCGCCATGGACCACCCCTTTGATCCCGACGCCTATTCGGACAACACGCCGGTCTGGGGAGAGCTGTACAACATCGACTTTGCCGGCATTGCCGATCTGAACCTGCCCTGCATCATCTACGGGCCTATGGGGCGGGGGTTCCACCAATGGACCGAGCGCGTTCACAAAAAGAGTCTGCTGGAAGTGACGCCGAAGGTCACCGCGCAGCTGATCGAAGAGCAGTGGAACTGATCTGTCGACCGGTCTCAGATCGCTTTCGGTGATGATCAATCGGCTGAAGAGGCCGGGGAATACGTGCCACTGCGGATATTCTGTATAGAAATGTAACATCAAGGGTGAGCGTTGACAAACATAACAGGATGGTGGATTTTTGTCCCCGACTGGGGTATGATTGAAACATAATGCAGTCGGGATGCGTCTAAAAGACAATAGAAAAAAGAAAAATAGGGGGGATAACACATTGGAAAGATCGTTCAGAAGGAAGGTCGGATGCTTTTTGGTGTTTGCGGCGCTTTTTTTTGCCTTTGCAACGCCGGCGGAAAGTTACGGAGCTTCTTCGTTCAAGGACACGAAGGGGCACTGGGCGGAGCAATACATCAAGACGGCCGTGGACCAAGGGATCATTAAGGGGTATACCGACGGAAGATTTAAGCCGGATGTGAAAGTATCCAGAGCGGAATTTATCAGCATGCTCAACAGGGCATTGGGCAACACATCGACAGGTGCCATGAGCTTTGATGATGTTTCCGGCAGCGCCTGGTATTATTATGACGTGGCCAAGGCGGTCACGGCGGGCTATGTGGACGGCTTTAGCGACGGTACGTTTCGTCCCGGCGATTTCATTTCGCGTCAGGAAGCTGCAGTAATGCTGTCCAGGCTTATGCCCACCTACGGATACGATAAGAGTCTGAGCCGGTTCTCGGATTATCGATCTGTTGCGGACTGGGCAACTGCGGCCATGGCCAAAATGAGCGGTAAAAACTATATATCCGGCTACACAGACGGTAAGATCCATCCATTGGAATCTCTGACCCGAGCTCAGGCGGCGAAGATCATCAGCGATATCGTCGACAAGGAAAGCATCGTGGCATCGGATCCCATGGTCAAAAAAGACGGCACAGAACTTTCGGGCAAGATCTATTCCAACAACGTAACGATCCACAAGGATCTGGACGACGGCGAGGTTACGATCGAAAACTGCGTGATTCTGGGGAAGTTGATCGTTCAGGGCGGCGGAGAAGACAGCGTGACGGTGAACAATTCCAGGATCGCCAATGCGCTGGTGGATCGCTCTTCCGGGCGTGTGCGCCTTCTGGCAAAGGGGGAAACCTCTATTCTGAACACCGTATGTTCAGAAGACTTTACGTTGGAAACGTATCGCCTTACGGGAACCGATTTCGGAACCGGATTTCAAAAGGTGAGTCTGGGCGCTTCTTCATCGGGAAGGTTCAAAGGCAGCTTTCCTCTCGTGGCCGTGGACGGATCATCGGCGGATCTGCAGCTGCTTTCCGGCACCATTTCCAAACTGGATGTGAACAGCGGCGGTCGTCGGTCGAATATCACAGTGGACAGCAAAGCTGTGGTGGCTCAGGCCAATGTTCATGCAGAATCCTACTTCCACGGCAATGGAACAGTATCAGAGATGCAGGTCCATGCGAAGGGTATCACATATGAAACAAAGCCGAAAAAGTGGCATATCAATACCGGCGGAAAGACTCCGGAACAGGACGATCCTGAGCTGACCGTTGCCTTCACACCGACACATGGCAAGACCAAGGTCTATCTGGACACGAAGGTCACGATCACGTTCAGTTCCGCCATGCGGGAAGACGACGGCAGTACCATTACGAACTCGGAACTTCCCGGAATCGTAACGATCCGGAAGGGATCTGCAACCGGAAGCACGGTGGCATACAGCGGCACGATCAATTCAGCGAAGACGGTGATGACTTTAACGCCCACAAGTCCGCTTCTGGAGGATACCAGATATTACA
>JAQUXD010000122.1:0-2422 GCA_028692535.1 Eubacteriales bacterium
TCAGCGGAAGAGATCTGCGCTTTGGTCCGCGGAATGTATTCCTGGCCCTGCGCCTGGACCTGCTGCGAAGATGCGATGATGAAAGTGCACGAAGCGGCGCCGGGCACCTTGTCCGCCGACGGAGAGCCCGGAACGATCCTTCGTGCCGATCGTAATGGGATCGTCGTATCCTGCGGGGATGGAAGCGTCGTTTTGAATCGCATCCAGATGCCCGGGAAAAAACCCATGGATGCGGGGGCATATCTTTTGGGAAACAAAATTGAAATAGGCACGGTTTTAAGGTAAAATAACTGTGAGTAAATGATTCATCTGCTCACGGAAAGGGGATAATAAAATGGGATACTATTCTTCAATGATCATATTGATTCCGGCGATACTGTTTGCCATGTACGCCCAGGGAAAAGTATCATCTGCGTACAGGCGCTATGCCAATGTGCGAAATACTACCGGAATGACCGGCGCTCAGGTCGCCCGTCTGATTCTGGATGCCAACGGCCTCTCCGATGTGCCGATCAACCGGATTCCCGGAAATCTGACGGATAACTACAATCCGATGCGGCGAACCATGAATCTTTCGGATGCGGTGTACGCTACGCCTTCGGTGGCTTCCATCAGCATTGCGGCCCACGAAGCAGGCCATGCGATCCAGCACAGCAACGCCTATGCGCCGCTGAAGTTTCGCAATGCCATCGTGCCGGTTGTCAATATCGGATCCATGGCGGCATGGCCGCTCCTGTTCATCGGTCTGATCATCGGCCCCGGAACAGGAGATCTTCTGTTCAACCTGGGGGTCGTGCTCTTCATGAGTGTCGTTGTGTTTCACATCGTGACGCTTCCGGTGGAACTGGACGCCAGCAAACGGGCCATCGCACAGCTGGTCTCAGTGGGCGCGGTCACTACCGAGCAGGAAACCGATGCTGCGCAAAAGGTATTGAGTGCTGCGGCACTCACATATATTGCGGCATTGGCCATGGCCGTGGCCAACCTGCTTCGTATTTTCCTGATGCGGCGCAACTGAGCGATGATGGATCAAGACCGGCATGCAGCGTACCTAATTTTAAAGGATATCCAAGTCAAGGGAGCCTATTCGAACCTCGCCGTGAACCGATATGTTCAGGCCGAGGCAGTACGATCCCCTGCTTTTGTGCGGGAGCTGGTCTACGGCGTCTTGCGGAATCAGCTGTTTTTGGATTATAATATCGATCGATTGCTGCGCGACTCAAAAGGACGGATGAAGCCTGGCCTGCGCATATTGCTGCGCATGGGATTTTATCAGCTGCTCTGGATGGATGGTGTGTCCGATTACGCTGCGGTGGATGAAACCGTCAAACTGGCAGGCCGATTCTTTAAGGGGCAGCGGGGATTTGTAAACGGTGTGCTCCGCACCTTTGTCCGGAACGAGAAAGCCACCGTTTTGCCGGATCCTGACGACGAGATCGGCTATTTGTCTGTTCGGTATTCCTGTCATCCCCAGATCGTGAGTTTGTGGCTGAAAATATATGGACCGGAATCGGCTCGCGAACTGCTGGAAAGCAGTCAGGCCATTCCGCCGTTGACGCTACGGACGAACCTGCTTAAAATCAGCCGTGAGGAGCTTATGAAGGCATTTTCGGCAGAAGGATTGGAACCGGAAGCAGGACGCCTGACCGAGACGGGCATTCATTTGACCGGCGGAGATGTCCTGTCCGGCGAACTTTATCGAAACGGCTTTTTTTCCGTGCAGGACGAAAGCTCCCAGATGGCGGTCCGGATGCTCGACCCCAACCCCGGATACCTTTTACTGGATCTATGCGCGGCGCCGGGGGGGAAGTCCTGCGCGGCTGCGGAACGGATGAACGATCAGGGCAGTGTGTATGCTTATGATGTATATCCGGAAAAGATCCGGCTGATACAGGAAGAAGCCCGGAGATTGGGTCTTGAATGCATACGGGTTTCGTCAGCAGACAGTACTGTGTATGATCCGTCATTGGATTCTGCCGCGGACTGTGTCTGGGTGGATGCTCCCTGCAGCGGACTTGGCGTAATACGAAGAAAACCCGAGCTGAAACTGCAGCCCTTCGAGGAAAAGGTCGGGATGCTGACGCAGATCCAGACAGCACTGCTTTCAACGGCAAGCAAATACGTCAGGGGGAGCGGACGACTTCTCTACAGCACATGTACCGTCAATCCCGCAGAAAATGAAGCTGTGACAGACGCGTTTTTAGCATCACAGCCCGAATTTACGAGGGAAGAGCAGATACAGCTTCTGCCTTCTGTTCACGGAACCGATGGTTTCTATATCTGTCTGATGAGGAGGCAGAATGATTAGTGTAGGATTTAAGACCGACAGAGGTGTACGCAGAGAAGGAAACGAGGATGCGCTGTTTGTGCTTCCGCAGCAGCAGCTGTATATCGTTGCCGACGGCGTGGGCGGTCACAATTC
>JAQUXD010000122.1:2522-4525 GCA_028692535.1 Eubacteriales bacterium
TACGAGCTGGCGGGAAAGATCGGCGAAGGCGGGATGGCTGTCGTCTTCAAGGCGAGAGACAGACTGTTGAACCGGCAGGTGGCAATCAAAATACTGAAGCCCGAGTTCACGAAAGACGTGGTCTTCATAGAGAGCTTTCGACGAGAATCCCAGACGGCGGCAGGGCTTGTTCATCCCAATATCGTGAATGTCTACGATGTGGGGAAAGAAGGCAACATTTATTATATCGTCATGGAACTGATCGACGGAAAGCCTCTGTCTCAGATCATCAAGGAGGAGGGTCCGCTGGACCCCCGCCGAGCTGCTACGATCACTCGCCAGGTGGCTTCCGCGTTGGCCGCGGCGCATAAGCATCAACTGATCCATCGGGATGTAAAACCACATAATATCATGCTCACATCAGAGGGCGTGGCCAAGATCACGGACTTCGGTATCGCCAAAGCGATCTCCACCGGGACGCTGGTGGGCAGTCAGCAAGAAGCGGTGATGGGATCTGTTCATTATTTCTCGCCTGAACAGGCCAGAGGCGGCTACGTGGACGAGAAATCCGACATTTATGCGCTGGGGATCGTATTGTACGAGATGCTGACCGGAAAAGTTCCCTTTGACGGAGAGAATGCAGTCGCGGTAGCAGTCAAGCACATGAATGAAGCAATGGTTCCCCCATCCAGACATAATCCGGACATTCCGGCAGATCTGGAAGAGATCGTCATGCGGGCGACCAGCAAGCTGCAGATCAACCGCTATAAAAGTGCCGAAGAAATCATTACAGCCTTAAATTTTGTAAAATATTCCAAACCGGTGGCCGGGCTGGCCACCGAGAGCGGTCGCAGCGCTGCGGGGAACCATTCCGCAAACAGAGCCGCAGCCGAGGAATCCCCAACGAACGAGGAGGGCGCAGCCATCAGACAATCCGGAGCCGCAAACGGCAAAAAGAAGAGCAAAAGCAAGAAAAAGGTCGTGTTCCATCCGGAAAAACTGGCGATCATTATTCTGGCATTGGCGTTGGCCGTCCCTGCCAGTGGAATGATCTATAAGGCGATCCTGGGCGCCACTGCTCCGGATGATGTCAAAGTGCCGGATCTGGTGGGGCTTACGCAGGAAGAAGCGGCTGAGGCGCTTTCGCCGGCGGGATTGTTGCTGGATATCGATATGGAGTTACCCAGCAATATTTACGAAGAAGGGGAGATCATGTCTCAGACTCCCAAGGCCGAGGCGGTGGTCAAACCGGGTATTACCATCCGAGTAAATGTAAGCAAAGGCCAGGTGGACGGCGCTGTTCCCTCCGTAGAGGGAAAGCCGCTGTCCGGAGCTAAGTACATATTGGAAACCTATGGGTATCGTACGGGCAGCGTGTCGGAAACCCACAGTGACACAGTGCCGGCAGGTATCGTCATATCTCAGAATCCTGCCCGTGGAACAGTGTTGGCCAATGGAGGTTCTGTCAGCCTGCAAGTCAGTCTCGGTCCGGAATTCGGCGAATTTGAGGTGATCGATCTGCGGGGCAAGCCATTGAACGAAGCGACGTTGATTATCGAGAGCATGGGCCTTTCCCTGGGCGCGATTACATATGTAGACAATCCCTCTGTGGAGGAGAACAGTGTCATTTCCCACAGTCCGGGCCCCGGGACGACGGTAACCGAACCCATTGAAGTGGATCTGGTCGTCTCGAAGGCGGATGCGCCTGTGGATCCGGCGAACCCGCCGGTGGAGCCTGAGGATGAGCAGAATTCGGTAGCCATCACACTGGACTTTTCTCTGGCTGATAAAGAGGAATTTCTGCTGACAGTCAACGTGGCGGACGGTGTCTTCGACCCGCGGACGCCTATCAATAAAGAACCTCGAAGCCGGGCGGACGGAACAGAAGTGATCAGCGTGAGCGGCGCGGGAAGAAACGGAGTCGTCAAAATCTGGTACGACAATGAGCTCGTCTATGACTTGACGGTGGATTTTCTCAGCCGGGAAGTGGAGTAGATGACAGGGATAATCGTAAAGGGAATCGG
>JAQUXD010000123.1 GCA_028692535.1 Eubacteriales bacterium
CGAAATAACGCTCTGCCAGCTTTACGTCCGCAGCCATTCCTTCTTTGAACCACCCCGCTGTGGTGGTATTGTCGTGAGTGCCCGTGTAGCACACGCTGTTCTCCGAAAATGTGTGCGGAGCGCCCCGACCCGGCCGGGAGGCGTCGAAAGCAAACTGCAACACTTTCATGCCCGGGTATCCGCTGTCTTGAACAAAGTTCATAGCCCCCTTGGAGAGAAGTCCCAGATCTTCTGCGATGACCGGCAGTTCCGGATATGTCTTCTGCAGCGCCCGAACCAAATCAAGCCCCGGCCCCCGGCGCCATCTTCCGTTCCGGGCCGTAGCGGAACCGACAGGCACGCTCCAGTAATCGTGGAACCCTCGAAAATGATCGATCCGGACCGCATCGGCGACCCGTTTGACGGCACCGATGCGCGCAAGCCACCATTCGTAGCCGCTGGCGGCATGGGCCGGCCAATGGTAAAGAGGATTGCCCCAGCGCTGTCCGTCGGGAGAAAAATAGTCCGGCGGAACACCTGCGACATGGCGCATACGCAGATCGCCGTCCAAATCAAACAGGCCCGGCTGCGCCCAAACATCCGCCGAATCCTCCGCTACATAGATCGGCAGATCTCCGATAATCTTGATTCCCAGATTGTTGACATAGGTCTTTAGAGCATCCCACTGCTTATAAAACAGGTATTGGACAAAGCCGTGATACTCAATGTCCTCCTGAAGTTTGTGGCGATATCGTTTCAACGCATCGGGCCGGCGCCTCCGTAGATCTTCCGGCCATTCCTGCCAGGAGTCTGCGTTGAAATGCTCTTTGATCGCCATAAAAAACGCGTAGTCGTCGAGCCACTCTGCGTTTTCCGCGAAAAAATCCTGTGCCTCTCGGCTCTCCGATGCGGAACGTCGGCTGTAAGCTTTGCGCAGAAGTTGCTTGCGATCCTTCTTGACGACTTCATACGCCACACGAGCCGGATCCGAAGGGGCTGCGATCTCCTTCAAGTCGTCCGCATTGAGCAATCCGTCATCGACCAGGATATCCAGGTCGATGAGCACGGGGTTGCCGGCAAACGAAGAAAACGACTGGTAGGGAGAATCTCCGTATCCTGTAGGTCCCAGCGGAAGTGTCTGCCAATAGCTCTGGCCGGCCCGCTTCAAAAAATCGGCAAATCGATAAGCGCACGCCCCCATGGTTCCGATCCCATACGGCGCCTCCAAGGATGTAATATGCAGGATGATCCCGCTGCTGCGCTCCATCTGCCGCCCTCTCTCCGATCCGTCAGTGCTCCCTTGCCCGCGACCATTATACAATAATTTGCTTGCAAAACCTATACTCGGATGGTAGTATTATGCCTGCATCTGAAGAAAGAGGATATTATGGAATCTGAGCTAAAGTATAGAATCAAAGACCGGGAGATGGCTGACGCCCTTTGGGATGATGAATGTCTCCTGGCGATCGCGGATCCTTCATCCAGAGAAAAATTGGTAATGAAGGCGGTCTATTTCGATACGGAGGACCACGTCCTTTCCGACAGCAACATGGCCTTTCGCGTCCGATTGGAAGGCGAGAGCATTTTTGCGACGCTCAAATGGGGAGGGCACAGTTCCAACGGCTTTCACGAGCGAGAAGAGATCAACGTGCCCGTTGCGGGAGAACAGTACTTTATCAAGCCGCCCACAGACTTGTTTGCAGAAAGCGAAGATGGGAAAGCGCTGGTCCGAATGATCGGCGACAAACCTTTGATCAACATGTTGGAAACGCGTTATCTGCGCCGCCGCATGCGGGTGGATCTGAATGACTGCATCATGGAGATCGCCATCGATACCGGCAGCATCGTTACCGACATGGGCGAGGAATCCATACTGGAACTGGAGATCGAGTTGTTTGCCGGTGAAGTAAAAACATTAAAAGAGCTGGGGCGAAAGCTGGCGGAAAAGTACGGACTGGTCCCGGAAAACCAGTCAAAGCTGGGCAGAGGGCTGAAGCTTTTGATGGGCTCCGCCTCAGAGACAGGCGCTGCGGAAGCATAATTATAAGAACTGAATAGAAGGAAGAAAGCCGATTGCATGAAATGAAATGCAACCGGCTTTTTATTGTTCAGCGAAGAGCTTGTTTTTGGATCCACAGAGCCTGCCGGTGTTCCGCACGATCCCGGGTGATCAGTTCGTAGACCAGATATTCCGGATCGATGCGCCGGATCAGATCATCGACGCCGCTGCAGGCATAGGGTTTGTGCGTATCTGCCCGAAGCACATATTCCAGCAGCTGCCACTGCCGCTCTTGGTAGGTTTGTTTCAGCACGGGGGGATCGGCGGCCACCCGGCTGAGATAGGCGCCGGTGATGGATTGATTCAAGTGTACGCCTTTTATCCACTTTGCCAAATCTCCGTGGGCATCCAACTGACGATGGATATAAGCCAATCCTTCCTGCTGGGTGCGGATGGACGGATCGGTGTGCAGCAAATGACCTGTATCAAGCATGATCCCTTTATTGGGATAACGAACGCCGTCCAAAAGCAGCGCTGTCATCTCCGGCTTCGTAAAATCCAACCCCGGATACCAGAGGTTTTCCAACAAGAGCATCGGACCGGTCTGCCGACCTTCGAACAAAATGTTTAATATCTCACAGGCTCCTCGGATCACCTCCCGGTCGCCGTGCCGGAATTTCCTGGTGAATACTTCCTCTGTGGTACAATCCGATACATGGAAGACCACATATTCAGCACCGTATTCCTCGGCATGGTCCAGATCCTCACGGAACCTCCGCACAAGGGACATGGGATCAGTTCCGCCGAAACAGCTGCGGATATTTTCTTCTGTGTCAAATTCCTTGAGCATCGCAGCTCGGTCTCCGTTCCAGAAATCCAGCCAGGAACCGAAGAGACTCATGTGGAGCCCTGTCACAAAGGCCGGGCGCAGGATGTCACGGTCATCGGGGCCGCAAACCATCAGTTCCAATCCGTCAAACCCCGCTAAAGCATTTTCCATATCCGAGCTGTCCCGGAACCGGAGCAGATCATATCCATCGGTCGTCAGGTTAAATAGTGTTTTCATACATCATATTAAAGCACCTCAGGATAAACATTGCAACCTCCGCCCGACTGCTCCGTCCCGAAGGATCCAAAAGATCCGAAGACCGTCCGGTGATCAGCCCCTTGCCCACTGCCCAATCGAAGGCGTCAGTCGCCCAGGAGGAAACGCCGCCCGCATCCCGGTACCCTTGAAGCGTTTCAGGTGCGACGTCCTTGATCAGATTTTGGGACAGGAAGTATCGGTATACAAAAACCACCATCTGCTCCCGGGTGACCGGCGCGCCCACGCCGAAGTGGTCATCGCCCATACCCTGAACGATATCGTTTTCGGAGGCCCAGGCTATGTACCGGGCGTAATAGGAATCTGCTGCGGCATCGCCGAACCCGGCCGGATCTCCGGCGGCGGCAACGCCGCCCGCCTCATGGAGGCGGCCCAGGACCGTCACGAACATCTCCCGGGTCATGGGGAGATCCGGTCCGAAGTTCTGATCGCTCATACCGTTGAACAACCCATGGCGCACCGCGTCCTGCGCAGCTTGCTGATACCAGGCACCCTGCGGGATATCGGAAAAGACTCGTCCCCCGCCGGCTTCTTCCGGCAATTCCCCCGGAAGGAGTTCCTCTTCCTCCAGCTCATTCAGCGAAGACTGGACATTGTTGTCGGAAGTGTAATCGCTGGTATAGTACCAAACGACATTGTCGTCCGCTTCCAGTCGGTACGCATCCGCTGCGATCGAACCGGAGAGTTCTCCGTTCACCATATACAGCCATCCGGATCCGGGGCCGTGATCGAATTCAGCCAAACCGTTGATCGCGCTCACGTAATTCCCGCTTCCGGTGATCGTTAGATTCGACTCATCCAAAATGTCCCGGGCAGTCATGCCTACGAAATATGTGTGCTCCGCTCTGGAATAAAGCGTCGTCCCCCGAAGTCCTTTCACTGTCAAATAGACGATAGAAGAAGTTTGAGTCTCGCCGGAGCCGCCGCCGTGAGAAGTTCCTCCATCGGCTGTGAGCGTGACGGTGGTCCCCGCTGGCAGGCGGACGATTTGAGGGACACCGTACGCGTCAACTTTTGCGATCTGAACAGTATAGGTGTCCGCCGCCACGCCAGTTAGACGGAAGATCCCCGATGCATCGGTGATGCCGGACGGTGTCGTTCCGTTCCAGATCACCGAAACGCCTTCCACCGGTGTGTCGCCGTTTAGCACACGAAGCGTCACTTCGCTGCCGGAGGCTTCCGACTCAAGTCGAACCAAGTCCGTCCCCCACCCCGGGAAATAGCCGTAATATACAATGATCTCATCATCGTCATCGATCACTTGACTCCCCAGTCCGCTCCCGGGCTGACCGTTCATATAGTAGACCCAGCCATCATAAAAATGCGGATCCATAGAACCTGCAAAGGTTCCCTCGACTTCACTGAGATAACCGGCATTGTACGTATACGTCTTTCCGGC
>JAQUXD010000124.1 GCA_028692535.1 Eubacteriales bacterium
ACGGCGCCATGGGCACCATGATCCAAAATTCGGGACTCGACACAAAGGTGTGCCCGGAACTGTGGAACGAAAGAGCTCCGGAAGTCATCGAAGGGATCCATCGGGCTTACAGGGAAAGCGGCGCCGATATGGTGGAGACCAATACGTTTGGCGGTTCTCCCATCAAACTCAACGACTACGGCCTGGCGGACCAGGCCTACGACTTATGCAAAAAAGCTGCCGAGAATGCGCGCCGCGCTGTGTCGGGCAAGGCGTTGGTGGCCGGTTCGGTGGGGCCGACCGGCGCGCTGTTAAAACCCTTGGGAACAACGAATTTTGAAGAGGTGGTCGAAGCCTACAAGATCCAAGTCCGGGGCTTGATCGACGGCGGCGTGGATCTGATCCTGATCGAAACGATGATGGAGATCACCGAGGTCAAGGCGGCAGTCCTGGCCACCAAAAGTGTGGATCCGGCGATCCCGGTGATCACCCAGATGACCTTCACCGCTTCCGGCACCACGATGATGGGCACGACACCGGAGATCGCGGCCATCGTCATGGAAAGCTTTGGCGCCGACTACGTGGGCGTCAACTGCTCCACAGGCCCCGAGGAACTGCTGCCGGTGGTGAAACGCATGGCCGCCGCTACTCATTTGCCCCTGTCCGTGCAGCCCAACGCAGGCCTGCCGGAAATGGAGGACGACCTGGTGGTCTATCGGCAGACGCCGGAGCATATGGCTTCTTTTGTGAAGGATTTCGTCGAGGCCGGGGCATGTCTGGTAGGCGGCTGCTGCGGCACTACGCCCGAACACATTGGGGCCATCGCCAAAGCTGCTTTGGGGCTGAGTCGAAAAGACCGTCCGGAAGCGAAACGGATGGCCATCTGCTCCCGGAACAAACTCGTGATGCCCGGCGAAGAAAGGATCGGCATTGCCAAGCTCTGCTTGAGTGAAGAGACCAAGGCGCTGTTTTCGAAGGGCGACGTCAAACCCCTGTTGCAGCACATCAGGAAGCAGATGAAAGCAAGCGACAAGGTATCTGCCATCTGTCTGGCGCTCGATGACGCGTGGCTGGACGCCGAGACGGTGGAAGCCTTCATGCTCGGCCTTCGAGGCCCCCTTTCCTTGCCCTTGCTGGTGTCGGCAAAAACAGGGGCGTTCCTGGAAAAGATCCTTCGGCTCGCTGCAGGCAACGTGATGATCACCGATGTGGATCAAACCAAGCTCGCATCGATTCTGCCTTTGGCGCGGCAATACGGCGCCAGCCTGGCCCTACAACTGCAGGGAAATGAGGAGGATGCAGCGATCGACGGGTTGCTGAACGCTTGCAGGGAAGCCGGTATCCCGGCCAAACGGATCAGTCTCGATCTGGGCCGCGCGTTGATAGCGGATCATGCCGATTGGCTCAGGTTGCAAGCAGGAAAAGACTTCCCGCTGCTCGTTCAGCAGGAAGCAGATGTCGAGCAGGATTTTTCATTACTGCCTGAACTGCCGGAAAGCATTTGGATCGCGGCGGATTTTACGGATGAGAAGATGAGCGGGATCCTGTAGGAAAACAGTACAAGAAATGGGAGGATATTATGAAAGAAATTATTTTATACACCACAGACACCTGACCCCATTGCCATACGGCGAAGAAGTTTCTTCGAGAGAGAGGATATTCATTTATCCCCAAAGATGTCAACAAGGACCCGGCGGCCCAGGCTGAATTTGCAGCCAGAGGGTTCCGGGGCGTACCGGCTTTTGTCATCGGAGACGATACGGTCGTCGGACTGGATACGCAGAAGATCGACAGTCTCATGGACTATAAGGTTGTCGAGTGTCCCGACTGCAAAACCAGGCTCAGGGTCCCCAAAGGGAAGGGGAAGCTGAAAGTCAATTGTCCGAAGTGTTCCCGTTCGTTTTTTATGAATACTTGAAAATCGAAAACGGCCTTTTGCTAGGTTATGATATATTCCAGGGGTGTCGAACCGATGTTTTTCCTGCAAATAGAATCACTATGAGGTGCTACAGTAAAGTTGTAATAGTAGTGTGCTTACAGACAAAGAGCCAAGATGGCTTTTCCCGGCAGATGAATGGAGGGCTACTCATGGATAAGCAAATGCTCATCAGGGATATGAAACAATTTATCGGAGGTGGGGGTTTCATTAATGTCAGCCAAATCACAAAATATTTAAAGCGCTCGCGTGATTGTGTCTCAACGCTAGTCGAAGGATTGGATTATCTTGTGACCGGGCGGGAGAAGAAGTATTTCATTCTGGATATCACCAGCCGGATCATGGAATATCGAAACGTCCGGTTCTGAGAACATGTTTTTTGAAAAACGGTTTGCTTTAACAGTCTGTGTAAAGATTCTGGTATTAAGTATTCTTATGAAAGTACTGCGAATGGTTTCAAGTTCATAATAAATAGACCTCAGATTCAAAGTGACATTTTCGATGTCACTTTGAATGTCACTTTGAACGGAACAGAAAAGGCTTTATCAAGCGAATTGGCTCTAAGCAAAACCCTACATGGAAAGTATTGAAATAATGTTACGTATCGAATCATGAAAAGAATAGAGAGGCTAGCTCGTTAAATTTACATAAACCCCATAGATTACCGCTGGAAATGCAGGAGCCGGAGGAAGGCTACCACGAACTGGATGGCGTTGATTAAAAATGAGAACAGGGAAATGATCGCACAAATCACCGACGATTTCGATCTGAATAAAATTGCGGAAAGCGGCCAGTGCTTCCGCGCGAAGCGTTTTGAAAACGGAATGTTCCGTTTTATTACGCAAAATCACGTTCTGTATATCTCTAAAGCAGCTGATGGTGAGTATTCTGTGAGCTGTTCAAGCGAAGAATGGAGTTCTGTATGGGCTTCGTATTTTGACTTGAACAGATGTTATCAAGCGCTTCGCAAAACAATTCCAAAGACGGATCCCTTCTTAAGGAAAGCTGCCGAAGAAGGGGCCGGGATCCGTCTTCTTTCCCAGGATCACTGGGAAACGCTGATCTCCTTCATCATTTCTCAGAGAAAAAGCATCCCAGCCATCAAAAGTTCTGTCGAGGCGATCTGCGCGATGTTCGGAACAGCGATATCGACTCCGTATGAAGTCGTTTATACTTTCCCCACAGCGGAAGAAATGCTGTCATCCGAAGTCAGCAGGGAAAATCTGTTGGAGTGTAAAGTTGGATACCGGGTCAACTACATATTAGACGCAATTTCCCAGGTGGCTTACGGAGCACTATCTCTTGACGATCTCGAAATGTGTACGGATGACGCGTTGATCTCGAATTTAACGGGCGTTCACGGAGTCGGCAAAAAAGTCGCAAACTGTGTCTGCCTGTTTTCCTATAACAGGACAGCTTCCGCTCCGGTAGACACCTGGATCCAAAAGGTGATCGACAAGTATTATGGAGGGATCGATCCTTTGTGTGACTATGGAGAATGCGCGGGCATCATGCAGCAGTATATTTTCTATTACGCGCAAAAGCATAAGAAGGAATTTGATTAAGGCGGCCCATGAACAACAGATTTATCGCATTTGATGTGGAAACGCCAAATGCCAATAACAATCGGATCAGCGCGATCGGGATCACGATCGTCGAAAATGGAAGGATCGTCGACGAGAGATACACTCTGGTGGATCCCGAGACCCATTTCGATCATTTCAATATCAGGCTGACAGGGATCACTCCTGAAGCAGTGGAAGGAAAACCAAATTTCCCCCAGCTTTGGAAAGAAATCCGGCCGCTCATGGACAGCGGCCTGCTGATCGCTCACAACGCCCCCTTCGATATGGGCGTTTTGGCCAAATGCATCGACTGGTATGAGATCGATTGGCAACTCTATGCGTACTATGCCTGTACCTGCGCGATGGGGCGCAAGTGCTATCCGGATATTGAGAACCACAAACTCAGCACGATGTGCAGCCATCTTGGCATCGAACTCGATCATCACCATGCGGGAAGCGACAGCAGAGCCTGCGCGGAACTCCTGTTGGATTACTTGGATCAGGGGCTCGATGTTGGCAAATATCTGCGAAGGTATAACCTTTCAAGCGTCCGCGCGCGGCGGAGCCTCCGGTGACATTATCACTTGATAACCACAACGTTGAAAAATAGAATCTTGACAGACTTATATAAGTATGTTATCCTGCCTATGTTTTATTCATTTCATACATTGCACTTCTTGGGAAGGAGAACCAGCCTATGCAGAAAACCACTACCTCCTGGCAGACAAAAGAACGGTATAACAAAAAAGCTTATCGAAGCATTAACCTAAAACTGAAACCCGCCACATACGACAGAATAGAAGGAATGCGAGAGGAAAACGACCTGTCCAGACCGGAACTCATTGAAACGCTATTGACGGAGAAAGAAAGGAGAATCGCACTTCAGAATACAAAAGAAGCGTTGGAACGCCGAGGGAAAAGCAAAGAGGGTCTGTGGGTCAATGCCCTGAACCTCAACTACGCCGCGCTGCTCAAAGCCTTGCCTTTGA
>JAQUXD010000125.1 GCA_028692535.1 Eubacteriales bacterium
TGGATCGTTTCGTTGAGCGCCGTCTTGATTTCGGAATGATCGCCGCGGTAGTTGCCCTCCATAAGGATCTGCAGATTGCCGTTGGCCATTTCCTTCAGCACCGCGGAGGCTTCGTTGATCGGCTCAACCACAGCATCCAGAGTGTTGTTGATCCCTTCGATCACCTTGGCAAATTCACCCTTGAACTTGCCGGGTTCGCCCCTGGTAGAAAGCTTTCCTTCCACTGCGGCGCCGGATAATTCGTCGGTTGATTCAACCAGCGCCTTGATGCTTTCCATCATTGTGATAACGGTAGGCATCAGCGTGTCGTTTTCGCTGCGTTTTCCCACGGCCTTGATATCCGGAAGATCTTTCAGGTCGCCAAGGGAAATGTTGCGCAGAATATCGATAGTGTGCAGGATCCGTTCGGATACTGTATTGATGGATTTCGCCATGTCGGCGTAGACTCCCGTATAGACGCCCTCTACCGTTGTCGAATAGTCATTAGAGCTCATCTTGCCCAGTACTTCCCGGCCCTCCACGAGGCCACCCAGGCCGTCGATGCAGGAGTTGATGCTGTTTTTGATGTCGTTAAAATCTCCTTTATAATCGTCGGTGATTTTCTGGGGAACTTCGCCCTTGCCGATCTGCTCGATATAGCTTGCCGCCATCAGCAGCGGGTCGACCAGGTAGTCCAGGCTCTCATTGATGCCGCCGACGATTTTCGCGTAGCCGCCGCTGAGTTTGCTGGTGTCTGCCCGGTAAGAAAGCGTTCCTTCCGCTGTGGCTCCGGCCAGCTTGCCGGTTTCGTCCAGCAGGGTGTAGAAGGTTTCTCTTACCATCAGGAGATTTTCGATCAGGGTTGCATATTCGCCGTTGAAGTTATTCTCCAGCGCTTCCAGATCCTCGCCGGTTGCGATCTTTTTAATGTAATCCAGAGCGATGCTCAGCGGATCCACGATGGCGTTTAAAGTATTGTTGAAACCGTTGATCACCTGCTTGTATCCGCCCTCGAATTTGTCCGCATCGCCTCGGGTCTCGAGCCTTCCTTCCACGGCAGCATCTGCCAGAAGTTCCGCTTCGGCCACCAATGACCTGAGGTTTTCCACAGTGGTTTTCATTACGGGGCTGATCTCATCCTCGGGATCAGTGATTTGAATATCCAGATCCAAATCACCGGCAGAGATTTTCTTCATGGTTCCGATAACGTTGACTTGGAGGTTTTCAGCAAATTGATCCAGATTTTCGGCCATGATACCGATTTCATCTTTTTGCTTTAGATTCAACCGTCTGTCCAGTCGCCCTCTCACCATATCCTGAATCATGGAGACAGATTTTTTCAGTGGCTCGGTGATTGCTTTGATCAGTATAAGCGACAGGGCAAGCACAGCGATCAGCACCACGACATCGATCGCCACCATGGAAATGAGCATGTTTCGCTTGCTCGCTGCATTGATCGCAATGGATTCCTCTGCGCCGATTCCCACCAGTTCCCCGATGATGTTCATTTGCTCCCGTGCCGCTTCAAACGCAGGGATATATTCTGCGTTCGGCGCATAAGTCGTTTTAACAGTTTCGGCCAATCCGGTCCAACGTGCAAAGCTTCGTTCAAATTCTTCATAATGTTCAAACAAATTCAGACCATTGGCTTCGTCCTTGAACCTGCTCCAGAATTCTGCGTTTTGGCTGAGAATGACAGATGCTTCTTTCATGCGATCTGCTGTTTGGGCAACGTTTTCATCAAAACTGGCTACCAAAGCTTCTTTTTGTGTCTGATCCAGCGCGCCTTTTGTGTTGGCCATTAACAGACTGCTCATATTGTCCATCGCCTGATAAGCGTCGCGGTCCGCATTGAGCACCAGGGATATGCTTTGATATCCCTCCTCGTAAATACTTCTTGTCAGGCTGTTACTGATTTTGTCTACGTAGAATGCGCCGATCATAGTAACGACAAGTGCTGCGATCACCGGGATCACAACCAGGATTCCTAATTTGCCTCGTATCGGTAATGATTTAATCATTGCTGATATTCCTCCGTTTCTTTCATTTTTTTTGTGGGGTGTTATTCATCGTTGCTGTAAAATGCTGTCGGTCATTCTTTGACGATGTTACTACTATATCGTCAAGCCTGGTTGAAACTTAATATTATCTTGCGGTATTCATTTGCGGTAAAACGTCGAAATACTGTTTGAATCCCAAGCATTTCGCTATATAATAAATACAGAATAAAAAAAACAGCGGGTGCTCGTTTGCCTCGCATAGGAGATCGTATGACAAAAAATGTATACGAACAGGCCGTACAGAAAAGCGCATGTGCTTTCGCATATCATGAGGCTATTTTTGACGACACGAACCGGATGACCGATTATCGCTTTCTGGACGTGAATCAATCCTTCGAGGAAATGACCGGTCTTCGCAGAGCTGCGGTGCTCGGACGTCAGTTTCTCCGGGATATCGCCCGGGACAAAGTTCATGCGGCACAGTGGGTGGACATCTATAGAGAGGTGCTTGCCAAAAAAACTGCCACTGAGTTCGAGGAGTATTCCCAAGAGTTCAGACGGCACTTTTTGATTCGAGCCTATGCGATCGGGAACAATCGCTTTGTTACGCTCTTTCTGGATACGACGTTTGAAAAGAAAATGGAAGAGATCGCCCAGTATTTCATCGACAATATGGGCGGCTCCCTTGACTATGATGTGGTCACCCGGTTCGCCTATGATGTGTCGGGTGCTTGTTTCGTTGCGTTTAACCTTTATGATGAAGCCAGCCCGGATTTTAAAACGGTATCGATCTGCGGCGAATCCGCCGATATGAAAAAGGCGAGAGATCTTCTGCGCTTCGATGTGATCGGAAAAAACTGGGCGCACGATCCCGAGCGGGAAGAAAAAATAAAAGGACAGGATATCACCTGGTTCGAGCATTTGTGGGATCTTACCGGAAGCATCCTTCCCGAACCTGAAATTCGTTGCTTATGCGACGAAATGAGTATAGGTCAGGTGGCCGTGGTCAAAATTAAAAAGGGGGAGAAGGTCCTAGGCGATTTTACACTATTTTTCCGTCCCGAACAGCGATTGCTGAATTTTGAACTGTTTCGTTTATTTCTCTCTCACTTAGGATTGTTCATTGAAAAGACGCATCTTGAACAAGCGCTGAAAGCAGGGCGGGATCGTTTATTTTCCTTGGCAGAAAGCGCTCCGGTCGGATTCATCACCTGCGATATCAACGGAACGATCACCTATGTGAACCGAAAGCTGCTGGAAATAATGGAATCTCCTTCGTTCGAGGCGACTCGGCAGGTTAACCTGCTTCAATTCCCCTTGCTTCAGAGTTCAGGATTTACGGATCGGCTTAAAGAATGCATGGAAGAAGATCGGATCGTAAAGCACGAGATGGGGTATCGAAGCAAGTGGGGTCGGGAGAGCTGGCTTGTAGTGCATATGACACCGACGAAAAACAACGGTCACGTGTCAGGAGCCAGCATCGTGCTGGACGATGTTACAGAGACCAAAAAAATACAAGATGATTTAAAAGAGAAGGTTTATCTGGATTCCCTGACGCTGGCTTACAATCGGCGCGTATTGGACACGCTCCTGCAGGAGCGTCTGGAAGCTCTGGCCGCGGAAGGCAAGATCGGATGCATCGGCGTGCTGGACGTAGACGATTTTAAGAAAATCAACGATCATTATGGGCACAAGGCCGGTGACGGTGTGTTGAAATATCTTGCCATGCGGGCAAGAAAAACACTCCGGGATCAGGATCTGGTGATACGGACCGGAGGAGACGAATTCCTGGTCTATCTGCACGATGTGGGATCGGAGGAAGGCGCTCATCATGCGATGGAGCGTGTTTTGAAAAAAATCAACGGCCGCTACAGACTGGACGATGGAGAAGGGAAGAAACTTCGGAATCTCAATGTTACCAGCAGCATGGGGATCGCATTTTTCCCCAGAGACGGCCAGACGGTGGAAGAGCTTATGGCTCGGGCTGACGGAACATTGTATCAGATAAAGAATACTGTTAAGGGTGTTGCAAGGTCTTCGAAGGATCCGAAGGAAACAATAGGCGCGATCAGCTGCGATGAAATGAAGAAGTTAGACGCCCATGCAATACAAACTGTGGGAATTCCGGCAATTGTGCTGATGGAACAGGCGTCCTTAAGTGTATTTGAGCACATCGATCCCGATCGGCATCGTTCCGTGGTCGTTTTTTGCGGAACCGGAAATAACGGCGGAGATGGTCTTGCTGTGGCCCGGCACTGTCTTCTGGCGGATTTGGAGGTACGAGCGTTTATTGTGGGGGATCCCGAGAAATGCTCCGACGAATTTCGGATCAATCATAGTATTCTGCGCAACCTGGGATGCGATCCGGAAATCCTGCAGACTCCGGAGGACCTGGATCGGATCGGACAGCGCTTATCCGATGCAGATCTCCTGGTGGACGCTTTGTTGGGCATCGGGCTTTCCCGGGAGGTAAAAGATC
>JAQUXD010000126.1 GCA_028692535.1 Eubacteriales bacterium
GCGAAAGGCAATCCCCAGTTCACCGCCTGAGACGTATCCCGGAGGCCCTGGTTCACATGCGTGAGCACCCGCCCAAACACGTAGGGAGACAATATCGTGACAGAAAAACCGAGAGCCGACTGGATCCCCAGAGCAGTTCCGCGAATCTTCGGAGAGACCATCACCGTCATGCCTGCTTTATAGATGGATGAATCCGCAGAGACCCAAAAGCCGATCCACAGGCCTACGATCACCACGGCTGTCAGAGACATGCCGTACAGATGGCCAAACAGGAATTGCGCTGCCAGACTGCTCAGCGCGCAGATCATGATCGTAGGATTCCGGCCGATCCGGTCTGCCGCCATTCCGGCCAACCACACAGAAGGCGCGCCCAGAAGAATGATGAACGCCGCCAAACGGCCGCCCAGCGAAACCGCTGCCATAGTGTCGTAACCCACAGCTTTGGCGCAAGCCACCATAAAAGGTCCGATCCAGCCCCAGAAGGCATACAACTCCCACATATGACCCATATAACCTGTCGTAATGAGCGCAGGACCTACCAGACTTCCGCTTTCAGGTATGCTCTTCGGCATCGCCGGATCGTCCCACGCGGCAATCTGCGCGTCCTTTGCCGAAGTATTTGCAGCCGCCTCCTTTGCATCCCGGACAAAGGCAAAGACCAGAAAAGCCGCCAGAAAGGCCGGGATCGATGTCCAGAACATCCCGTGGCGCCAGGTGGTCGCCGCCGCAATAGGCGCTGCGATAAAATAGCCTCCCGAATAGGCCAATGCCAGCGCGCCCGTATACGCACCGATGGCACCCCCTCTTTTTTCCGGCTCGTACCAGCCCGACAGCAACGCCACACCGGGCACGTAAATCGCCCCGGCCGACAGTCCGGTCAGAAGGCGTAAGACCAAGACACTGGTAAAATCTGTTGCAAGAAACGAAAACATCGTTGAGGAAACCGCTGTCAAGAGTGTGGCCCAGGCCACTACCCGCTGGTTTCCGATGCGGTCCGACAACCATCCAGTAAAAAGCACGACGATCACATATCCCAACTGAAAAGAAGAAAGGATCATGCCGGTTTGATTGACCGTAAGCTGCAGATCTTCTGCGATGTAATTGGAAACTGCCGAAAAATTATACCAGGGCAGATAGCCCAGAAACATGGCGACCAGCATACTGATCATGACCACGCTTTTTTTTGCTTGTTGCTGCTGCAAGTTTCAATTCCCCTTTGGGCTTAATATTTTATATGCTTTCAGATGACACGAAGAAATTATATCATATTTCGCTTGGGAAAGGACCTTCAAATACCCGGCAGTGTGTGAATTTTGTATGAAATCACCGAAGTTTGCAGGCAAACCGGAGTCATTGTGCCTTGATCTTTTTCTGCAGCTTCAGCCGGATCGTCTCCTGCCTGCTCCGCTTGCGTGCTGGCAGTTGCAGCCAGACACCGGCCCTGACAGCGGATTCTTTGAGCCACGCATTGATCCGTCGAAAAAACAGCGTGCCGAAAAGGAGCAATAGCAAACCTGCTGCAGTAATGCCGTAACCGATGTATCCCAGGATTGAAATACCATACTCCAAACGCACCCGATGCAAGCCTGCGGGCAGATCCAGCACCACCAGATTCTCGCGGCTCCTGGCCCGAATCGGCTTGCCGTCCAGTGTCACTTTCCAGCGCGGCGTATAAGTGACGGACACCGTCACCTCCTGGGCTTCGTCGGTGGAATAGGCAAAGGCGCCGCCTTTATAATCCCAGTCCGAAGAAAGTACATCGAAGACGCCCGGCACAAAGGTGCTGCTGTGCTCCTTTCGGTCTATAAGGTCTGTTATGATCGCTTTCAACGATGCCACATCAGGTACGATGTCTTCTTCCTGAAAACCCCAAATATAGTAGGATGGCGAAGGAAGATACTGCGTTAGCCTGCCTCCGATGAACACCACTTCTCCTGCGCCCACTTTCTTCGTTCCGATCATGTCGAAGCCCGCCCGATGCTGACTCCCGTAAAGTTTGTAATCCACCCGGTCCAATCCGGTCAGGGAAAAGAATTGACGGCCGGCCCGTAGAATAATGTCAGTCTCAGGGGCTTCGTTCCGAACGTCGCTCCCGGCCAGAACTGCGCTCACAGCGCCGAGCTTTAAGTTGTTGACACCCACCCCAAACAGTGGAAACCGTTGCAGAGAAGAGGGTTCGATCAACACATGGATCCCCTGGTCCACCAGCTGAGACACCCGGTCTTCGAAGGCTGCCACCCTGGATACCGAGTCCAGTATAGGCTCAATGATGTATATGACCTCGTATTGCTCCAGCTCAGACATGCTGTATTCCATGAGGTCCGTTTCGTACTCGTGGACCATGTAAGGATACTCATGGGCCATGGCGATGGCTCCGGGGCCGATCACCAAACTGTCTCTGGGGTCGGTCAGAAAGTAAGACGAAGGCTGATCGCTGGTGTAGAGCACACAATTATTTCCGGTTATAAGTGACGGGTCAACTTTCAGAGAAAATCCGTATTCTTTCAGCGATGAAAGCAGTCCTGTGTATTCTCTTACCGCATAGACAGAACGCACATTCCAAAAGAGCAAATCCTTCAGCACATATTCGTCAGCTCCACTGCTCAGGGCAACATTGTGTCCCCAGATGGTCCGGTTGTGGGGCGTTCCCTCGATATTCCAGCCGTCGGAAGCATTGTATCCATATACCTGTGTTGAATAGAAAGTTTCCGAGGCATTCACCGGTGCGATCCACTCATAACGACCCTTTTCAAAACGATCGCCAGTCCCTGACAACAAGGGCATATAGGATTGATAATAGGAATCATAATGCTCCAGGCTGTATTCCCGAACAAAGGGATTCATCTCATATATACTCAACCCGACGAGCAAGACGCTCAGCAGTACCATCGTCCCTTTGTGCCATAAGCGATGACCGGCAAAATTTTTCAATATACTGAAAAGGACATAACTGCCGGCTACTGATGCCGTAACGGCCGTCAAATTAAGGATTCGCCCGGGAACCAAAGTCTCGATCAGAGGGATAATTTTTAAGATAGAAAGGTTTTGGCCTAAAGAAAATATTGCAGATATAATGGATAAATAAACCATCATCGAAACGCAGAACTGCCGCCGGTCCGAAGACCAAGTTTGCCGATATGTATACTGGTAAAACAAAAAACTCAGGATAACACAAACTTGCGTAGCAAGACTAAACTTCAAGATAGTCGACTTGCCGGGCAAAAACCAATCCAATGTCGCTGTGTACAATAGTGTTGCTTCTTCCAGCAAATACGGAACACCCGGCGCTTCATATTCAATAATGCCAACGGCCCACCAAAAGCCGCACATCAATGCGGCGATGACCATCGACACGCCTAACATAAAATAGGATTGAAATCGAATTTTACCGGTCAAAGCATAGGGAAGCGCCACGACTGCGATCATCAGTCCGATCATAAAAGCGTGCATGGCATGCCCTAGGATCAACAGTGCCGTAAACAGGGCAATCCCGAAAAAAGTCCTGCCGCGAGGCTCGGTCAAAAAATCCACTATCAACAACAGCAACCATGGAGTAAGCAGATAAATCACACCCTGAGCGTAAACACCCCCGCCAAACAGTGACAGAGAAAAAAAGGGTTGAAGACAATAAAGCACCACAGCGAACAGACCGCACCACCGGCCTATAAAGCGTCGGCAGATCGCCCATACGCCCAATCCGCCAAAAGTCAGACAGATCAGACAATACCATTTTGCCGTAAGGATCACCTCTTGTACAACCATATGGATTGCGGCCATGACCACATAGCCCAGCGGAGCATAATACTGCATCATGGTGGAGCCGTTGTACCAGAAGGGACACCAGGACGGAAATTCCAGCCGTTGATAATGTTCTGCCAGATAGGCGACTTTTGCCAGATGCCCCAATCCGTCGGCTGTTACGTTAAACCACTGGCTACCAGCTGTGGCGATATTCGAAAAAGCGGCTATGGAAGCCGCTACAGACAGAAGCACCGCCAACAGGAATTCGATAAGAAGCTGTCGATTCCCGTGCGAAGGGGCTTGTATCACTGGTCCTCGGTCAGTCCGGTATGCCAATACGCTCCACCACCACTTCTCCGGCGCAGTCCGGATTTAAAAGCAACCCTTTTTTCATCTTGTGGAATGTAACTGTTTTATCTGCGTGTACGGCAACACCCATCACCTGGCCTGTGTCTCCGTTCAAACCCGAAGGTATATCCACAGACAGAACCGGAAGTCCGGAGTCATTGATCCGGCGGATCACTTCTCCGTACAGATCTTTTACCTCCCGGGAAAGCCCGATGCCCAACAAAGCGTCCACCAGGAGATCTGCATCGGATAAGCGCTGTCCGATCCGATCCAGGTCCTCCGGAGTCTGCAGGATTTCCGGATCGCATCCCAG
>JAQUXD010000127.1 GCA_028692535.1 Eubacteriales bacterium
CAGATCCATACGAATGTGTCCGTGGAAGAAATCGCCGGCGATGGAAAGGTGCAGGAGGTTCGCCTCGCGGACGGCCGCTCTTTTCCTGCGGACTTTGTAGTCGTGTCTGCCGGTGTTCGCGCAAATATCCAGATCGCGAAAGATGCCGGCATCGAATGCAATCGCGCTGTAATAATTAATGAAAGAGCTGAGACCTCTGCAAAGGGTGTCTTTGCCTGTGGGGATTGCTGTGAATACAACGGTGCCAATTATGCCCTTTGGTCCCAGGCCGCAGAGCAAGGCATCGCGGCCGGAACCAATGCTGCAGGCGGCGATGTGCGCATGGGTGTGATCGACTCCTCTATGACATTGAACACGGATGAGATTTCAATATTTGCCGTGGGTGATGCAGGTAAAAATCCTGAACTGACTTATGAAACAGAGATTACAGATCATATGGTACCGGATCATTACGGGGTGAATCCAGCATATCTGAAGTCCTTTGAAAAGAGGTTTTTCGTAAACGGTAAGCTTGTCGGCGCTACAATCATCGGAAACCTGCGCAATGCACAGGCCTACAAAGAAGAAATTTTGGGAATCAATAAGGATAGGTGAGGACAATGCATACAAATCACGAATCAAGAATCTGCCATTTACATATTTTGCGCATATTCTTCGAGGATCTCAGACAATGGAAAGACCTGAGCCCTTATTACAACATTGAAAGCACGATTACGCAGCAGGAATATGATGATCTGTTCAAAGGTACCGACGCGGATATCTACATTCCTCTGTGGGCCTCTGCCTGCAAAGGGAAAGGAGACATCCTACTGGATGACACCACTCTTTCCGCCATTAAATTCTATAAGAAATACGGGTATACACCGGTACGGATGGATGGTAATCCTGCAGATTTTATCGGAGAGCAGCTACGCTTTCTGGAGTATCTGGCAGTCTGCAACCGGCGAGAACCCGGCGTGTTCGACTCTGTTGCCGAGGATTTCATTGATGCGTTCCTTGTGGATACCGTAAAAGAATTATGTAAAGCGCTAGAGGCGAACACCGATTCGACTGAGGTGCTGCTTGTCTGCGACCGCCTTCGGGATGTGGTGCAAGGCACACTGAATAACCTTGACGGAGCCGAGGCCATTGCCGCCGCATTCGACAGCGCTACATGGCGTAAACAGGACGAGCTTCCGGTTGCTCCCCCGAAAACCATTCGAACAGCAGGAGTCAATAACTGCGGAGGGAACTGCAAGCTTCAGACGACTGTGCAAGAAGGCTGCATTCTATATATGGATGCGGCGCAGCCTGAGCCGGAAGATGCGTTGCATTTGCGAGCCTGCCCGAGAGGAAGAGGATATCGTCATACATTTCTGAGTTCCAGAAGATTGCGCTACCCAATGAAGAGAAGGGCAGAACGAGGCGCCGGTAAATTTCAAAGGATCAGCTGGGACCAAGTGCAAAAGGAAGTAGCGGATAAAATGGAAGAGACCATGCGTCTCTTCGGCCCGGCTTCCCGCTACGTTATATACGGAACAGGGACTTGTACGGTGACAAGAGCAGACCACTGCATCAAGCGCTTGCTGAATTTGCAGGGTGGTTTTCTGGCACACTATAACTCTTACAGTAGTGCCTGCACCAACTATATTACCCCCTATGTGCTGGGGGATCTTAGAAGTGCCGGCCATGTGTCGGATGTGCTGAATTCCAAATTGATCATCATGTGGGGGCATAATACGGCAGAAACCATTATCGGACCTTTCCGGAATTATTATCTGATGAAGGCAAAAGAAGCCGGTGTTAAGATCATTGTGATCGATCCTCGCCAAAGCGAGACGGCCGTATCGATGGCAGATCAATGGGTCCCGATCAAACCCGGCGGCGACACGGCACTGGCCAATGCCATGGCCTATGTCATTTTTCAAAAAGGTCTGCAAGATCAGGCATTTATGGATCGTTTCTGCGTTGGGTTCGATGAAGCCCATATGCCGGAGGGTATTGCGGCTGGAGAAAGCTATCATTCCTATCTATTTGGAAAGAAAGATGGAGTGGAGAAGACCCCTGCATGGGCAGAGAAGATTTGCGGTATCCCGGCAGATGTGATCGAAGCGCTTGCCGTTGAGTACGCTACGACAAAGCCAGCTTGCATCCTTCCCGGATTAGGCGTGCAGCGCACTTCCGGCGGTGAAAACGCTATCCGCGCTACCATCGCGCTTTGCGCTATGACCGGTAATGTCGGTGTTCCCGGTGGCGGTGCTTCCGGGACGGTTACGCCGCAAGGTCATGAAGAACCCCCGGAAATATACAAGCCGGAAAACCCATATAAGGGATTGATTCCCGCATTCATGTGGTCCAAAGCCATTGACTGTCCGGAAACTATGACGCCGAGAGAAGACGGACTGAAGAATATGGAAAAAATGCCGTCGGGCATCAAGCTGCTGTTCAGCTTAGCCAGTAATATCCTGATCAATCAGCATTCGAATATCAATGATACAAAGCGGATTCTCAGTGACACAACCAAGTGCGAGATGATTGTGCTGTCGGATCTGTTCATGACCCCGTCGGCACGTTGGGCTGATCTGGTGCTGCCGGCGCCGTCACTCTTCGAAAATGCTACGATTCCGAATGTTTGGGCGACGGATGATTATATCTTGTATTGTGATAAAGCGACAGAACCGCTTTTTGGCTCCCTTTTCGAATACAATTGGATCAAGGAAGTCGCCAGGCAGCTCGGCTTGTATGATGCTTTTACACAAGGGCATGAAGATTCCGATGGCTGGGCCAGAACCTGCTACGCTGATCTTAGAACCCGGGAGACGGAACTACCCGAATGGGAAGAGTTCAAACAGAAGGGCGGATACATGTATAAAAACAACGAATGCATCGTTCCGTTCCGGGACAACATAGAAAAAGGAATACCTTTTGAGACACCTTCGGGAAAGATCGAGATTTTTTCCAGACAACTCTATGATTTGGACAATCCGGAAGAAATCGGCGGAGTGCCGATCCATTTCAGGACGGTAGAAGGACCGGAAGATCCCTTGCGGGAAAAATATCCGCTGCAAATGGTCGGATATCACACCAAGCGGCGCTGTCACTCCATTCATGATCAAAATCCCTTGATGGAAGAATTGGACCCGCCTGCCATATGGTTGCATCCCGTTGATGCGAACAATCGTTCGATTGCAGATGGAGAGTTCGTAGAAGTCTTTAATGACCGCGGCGTGGTTCGTCTTCCGGCGAAAGTGACCGATCGGATCGTACAAGGTGTCTGCGCTATGAGTCAGGGCGGCTGGTACACACCGGACGAAAAAGGCGTGGATATCCGGGGGAGTATCAACGTGTTGACACTGACTCACAAACCCACACCGGTAGCCAAAGGAAATCCCCAGCATTCCAATCTGGTGGATGTTCGTAAATATCAATCTTAGAAAAAATTATGAGGCCTCTGCGGATGCAGAGGCCTTTTTACTTTTTATATGGAGGGGGAGGAGGGAGGCGATTTCCGAAATAGTAAGAAGAACCTATCTGAAAGATGATATAACTGTTCCTAAAATATTAATTTTGAGAATAGATTAATCAATTTGTACGCATTTCTGTTCATTTGCACGTATCTAATCTCCTCAAGCGTTGAAATTTCAACGATTACAGGCAGAAGCTCTATTTTTCGATTTAAGCGATGTTTTTTGGTTAAGTGGACCTGTGATACCTGTTGATGCACCGCCTAAAACCTATTCCATTATATTTTCTTGCTTTTCGACCGGTATCAGGATCGTGTTGCCGGCAAACAGTGTTTCCGCGGTGATATCGTTGAGTTGGCAAATCTCGTAAACGGTTTGTCTGCAATCTGTTTTCTCAGATCCGTATTCTTTGGCGATATCCCAAAGCGTATCTCCGGAACGCACTTTATATTCCTGGTATGTTCTGTCGTCCATGCTGGTTGCATCGAAATATCCGAAAAACGATCCAAGGATACATACGGTTAAAATGATTACAGCCACCAAGAATACGGTGAATCTGAACGGAGAATAAATTCGATAATGCTTCATGATGGAGTTCCTGCCTTTCCGCAAACATTTGTTCGTTTACAGAATAGCAGAACGTTTGTTCTTTGTAAAGAGAAAAATAAAACAATTGTTCGCACTATCCGTTTTAATGGATAGTGCGTTGAGCTTTTCGTATCATATCGAGAATATCCAAGCCGACGGCGTCGCAGGATATACGGCGAAGCAGCTTAAGAGACTGCGGGTTTCCCCATTCAACATCATTGATCCCCGGTGTATTCGTAACTGTCACGCGTATCCCCAGTTTGCGCAGAACGCCTTCTGAGATTTCGGTGTATTGCCCGTAAGGATATGTGTACACTTGATTTGCATATCCCAGGTTGCTTTGGATCTC
>JAQUXD010000128.1 GCA_028692535.1 Eubacteriales bacterium
AGTAAAGTTCTATAATTCCATGGTGAAAGTCAATCGGGATTTGGAGACGAAAATCAAAGGATTGTACGTGCTGGGCGACGGTTCGGGCGTAACACATTCCCTGTCGCAGGCCAGCGCCAGCGGCATCCATGTTGCCAGAATATTAGCGGATCAGTACGCTTGATTCCATCATGATAAAAAAACTGCCGGGTGCACTTCAATGCGCCCGGCAGTTTTTTATTCAAAACCACTTTTTCTTTTTAAAGTATGCGTAAAGTCCGATACCGATCAGCATACTTGCAAGGATCACCATGGGATATCCAAGGTCCCACTCATATTCGGGCATGCGCAGATTCATTCCGTACCAGCCGACCAGAAGGGTCAGTGGCAGAAAGATCACCGTGACAATGGTGAACACCTTCATGATCTGATTTTGTTCGATATCGATCTGAGACTGATAGGCCTCTCTGATTTGTGATACGCGATCTTGCATGTTCACCACATTGGCCAGAAATCGCGCCGTCCGGCTGCTGAGCGTTTCCAGCCTTCGCACGACTTCCTTTGTAAGAAGGCCGTTTTCATTTTCGGCCAAGTCTTCGAAGATCGAGATGAACTGCTCATAATATCTTTTTAAATTCAACAGTTCTTTGCGAAAAGCGATGATCTCTTTGAGGTGATTTTTCCCGGGCCGCATCAGAATGTCGTCATCCGCCTGGATGATCCGGTCCTCTATTTCATCCAAATGCTTCATGTCATCCTTGAGCAGACGGGATAAGAATTCCACGAAGGCCTGCTCGTTGGTGTCGCGCTCGTTAAAGATCGACAGAGCTTTTTCAATAGACAATTCGTTTTCGCAGAAGATAAAAAAGTCTTCTCCATCCAGGTATAGGAGCATCTGGGAGGTTTCTGTCTTTTCGTTGGAAATGTCATACCATTCGAAAGCGATGATGTTGAAATCGGGAAAGCTTTCAAAAGTATGGATCTCGCGTTCGGCAATATAGGAGATTACGCGCTTGTCCAGCGAGGTTTCCACCTCCCGGATTCGATCCAACGGTAGTACTTTCTGCATCTCAGATCGCTCCTGTTTCCACTCTGGGGATCACGACGGATCCATTGGGGATGACCAGTATTTTTTGCTTTTCCAGGTTTGCTGCTGTCAGCAGTTCCTCCATGTCTCGATACACTTCAATTCCCATTTCGCCGGCGTCTGACACATCCAGCTCCGATAGCATCATGATTCGATATCTGCGCGCCTGTTCGCAATTCAGATAGAAAATGTATCCCGGTATAGTGAAGTTTTTTCGCAATTCATGATCCAAGGTGCCCTCTTTCAACGGGCGCAGCCAGTCGAAATACTCACCGGGGCCTCCGCCGTCCCGGCACTCTGCAACCAGTATGAGCGTGCCGCCGTCTTTCAGCGCCGGTTCCACATTGTCGATCACCTTGCTGCCCTGGTACAGGGACATGTCCTTGGGGAAACCTCCGCAGCCGGTGATCACGGTGTCGGCTTGACAAGGAATGGAGACCGTGTACATTTGGTCGGCCAGAACGCAGGCCTTTTCCCAGGATTCAAAACAATCGCCGGACAAAATACAGGCAAGCGCCATGTCGGTATTCATCACCAGATTGATCGTAAAGACATCCTTCAGGAACGCGGCGCCCTCGCACATATCCTCGTGGATGGGGTTCCCTTTAAGCACCGAGTTACCGATCAGCGGATTGGAGCGAGGCGCTTCGGGATCCAGGGCATGGGCATGATTCTGCCGGATCGCTTCCGCCGATGCAACGCCGGGCAGGATGCTCTTTCGGCCTCCGCCGAATCCGGCCATCACGTGATGGGTGCAGGCTCCCAGGGTGATTACTTTGCGCGACGCTACCAGCGGATGGATCCGTACCCGGGTCCCGCGGCTCGTTGTGCCGATCTGGATCAAATCTTCGGACAGGCTGTCGTGATTGATCACTTCAATACGTTGCATAACTGCAGGCGAAACCAGCTGTGTCAATATCTCCGGGCCGTCTCCGTCGTGGGTTCCGTTCGCGATGACGATAGTCATATCACGATCGTCGATACCGCATACATCGCTCAGATAGTCGATCAGGTGGGGGAGCACCAGATCCTGTCGCATCCATGACCTGCTCCGGTCCGACACGACGATCGCCAGCTGGTCGCCGGCTTGGGCAAAGGTTGAAAGCGGAGGACCTCCAACGGGCTGATCCAGCGATGCAAACAGAGCCTGTCGGATGTCTTTAACAGGCTCTGTGGCATTTCCGTGCAATTCCCCTATGATATTCGTTTCGTCGATCTGAAAGCTGACAGATCGGTCTCCGTATCGGAACTGGTAGGATTTCATATAATGTCCTCTTGTGCGGTTACTGAAGAACGGCCTTTTCCACGAGGTGATCCAGAATGTTCTGGGCTTGTACCATCATCATCAGATAGGGCTTTCCATACTGGGTTTTGAATTGGGTATAGTCTTCCGATCCGGCATATTTGATAAAGTAATCCCGCAAGTCCGCATCCTTTATCTCAACCTCCAGTTCCTCGGCAATGGCCTGGATGATCAGATAGAAAGTTGCGGTCCGGATGTTGGATTCCTTGCTGTTTTCCAGCAACTCCTCCGTAGTGGCGACGCCTGCGTATATCGGAAGGAATTCTTCCAGTTCCATGCTGTAGTAGCCGGCATATTCTTCGTAGTAGCGCAGCATGGACTTTTCCTGATAATCAAGCATGCTGTCGGGCAGTTTTGTAACGGTGCTGTTGTCGATGATGTATTCCTGGATATAAGCGGAAACGGCAGAGGTGCGAAGGTCCTCACGGACTCCGTCCTGCATGTTTTGCACTGTGGTCCATCCCTTCGCTTCCGAGAATTTTTCCTGAACGAAAAGATCATCCACAACAGGATCGATGTATTCCACGATGTGGTTGATCGTTGTAACGAAAACGGCATCTTTACCGTTCAGGTGCGCATTGCCGCTCTCTTCGGTCCCATAGTCTTCGGGGAAGGTGACTTCCACGTTGAAGGTCTCTCCGGGCATATGTCCGATGAGCTGCTCCAGAAAGTCGTCGATATAGCTCGTATATCCGATCGTCACATCCGCGCCGGCGCCCTGGGTATTCCCGCCGTCAAATTCCACGCCGTCCACCGACCCGACATAGTCGATATTTACGGTGTCTCCGTCCTGAACGGAACGATTTGTCACTTCCTCGGTGGTAATAAATTGAGAGGCGAGTTCCTCGATTTGAGCTTGAACGGCGTCGACGCTGATCTCGTGGATTTCTGCTGGAACAGCGATCCCTTCGTATTCGCAAAGCGTTACATTTTCCAGAGCATTGATGCCTTCCCAACGTCCGATGTCCGAGATTCCGGTGCTGTAAGTGAATACTTCTTCCTTAGGGCCGCAGCCGGTCAGGGACAGTATAAGCAGTGTGATCGCCGCAATGAAGGCGATGGTTTTCTTTTGTTTGTGCATTGTAACTTCTCCAATCCTAAAATAGTACAGTCAATGATAACATATTTCACTTGGGATAGATATGAATTTTCGATGAACACCGTGGAAAAGTAAGTCAAAACACTGGACAGAATGGGCTTCTATGCTATAATAAGATAATTAATAACTCTTATGATAGAATAAAATACCATTAAAGGGAGTGGTTCAAACTATGACAGATGTGACGAAATTCAATGGTCAAACCAAAGGAGAGGAGATCGCCAACTCCGTTACCCACGGGATCGGCGCGCTTCTTTCTTTGACCGGCACGATCGTTTTGCTGGCTGCGGCATTGATGTACAGCGACGGTCCGGGCATCTTTGCAGCCTTCTTTTACGGGATCAGCCTGATTGTGTTATATACGTTTTCCACGCTGTATCATGCGGCGGCCGGACCGCACAAAAAAATCCTCCAAAAGCTGGACCATTGCTCCATATTTTTTCTGATCCTCGGCAGCTATGCACCGTTGTGCCTGGTGCTGCTGGGCGGAACGGCAGGGTATGCTTTATTTCTGTTAAATGCGACCTGCGCGGTTGTTGGGATCGTTCTGAACTGTGTGGATATTCGCAAATTCCACAAAGCTTCTCTTGCAATGTATCTGATCATGGGGTGGTCTTGTGTCTTCGTGCTTCCTTCGATCTTCAACCGCATCGATATCTGGGGGAAGGTCCTGTTGGTGACCGGCGGACTTCTGTATTCCGGCGGCGTTTTCTTTTATGCCAATCATAAGCATCGTTACATGCACTCCGTGTGGCATCTGTTTGTGATGGGCGGAAGCGTCACCCACTACTTCCTGAT
>JAQUXD010000016.1 GCA_028692535.1 Eubacteriales bacterium
GGATCCAGTTGGATGGTATATAGGTTGGACTGCTCATGATCAAGTTTCATCGCATATATTTCCTGTTTCGGTCAGTTGACAAAAAGAGATAAGCCTGTAGCGGAGATCAGATCCTCCAGTTGTGTTTGCAGGGCGTCATCGTTGGTGCGCTCCGCTGCAAGGATCACTGTGGCAAAGCGGCTCTGAGAGGCTGCGGTCACGATGCCGTATTCATAATGTTCATCCTTCATGCGTGTGTCGAAGGCTTCGTTGCCACCCCTTGTGATAAAAAAGCGGGGCTCGGCTGTGCGGGCAGCGCTCAGTTCTGCTGTGATATTTTCCAGCGTCAGGCGGTGCAAGGTGCGAAGCGATATCGGCGCTTCCTCTGTATCGATCACTTCCAGCAGAATCGAAACCCGGTTGTCTTCCGACAGAAAAACCTGATCCGTGCGTCCTTCCATTCGTTTATAGTCTGAGAGGATCGCCAGTGAAACCATTCCGTCCGGCGTGACGTAATGCATTAAATGGCTTGGACCATCTGATGAATTTGAATAGGCAAGGCAACAAATTTTACGGTAATCCGCGGACTTTTTTCCCATTATCCTTCCGGTTTGCTGGTCGGATCCGTATCCGGTGAGCAGTAAAAAGAGCAGAGCAAAAGCCAGAACGGAAAACAGTAAGAAAATAGGTCTTCGCCGGGTCTGCCTGGCTGCTTTCCTGAGAAGGGAGGTGCTCTTTATTGTTTCCGAGGAAGATTCACACACCTCTGCTCTGCCGGTTTGACCGATGTGTACGGAAGGTTTGCCGGTATTTTCTATTGACTTTTCTCGTTTTGCCTTCGGATTTTGGATTCGCTTGCTGTCGCTTTTCGTGAAATTCATCATGATAGTATTTTATGCGGACCCGGCTGAAAATGCAAGGAAAGATTGGAAGGAAGGCAGGATCTGTGGTACAATAAATACTCGATATATACATTAAAAACCCAACAAGAAGGAGTCTACAATGGGATTCACCCATTTGCATTTACATACGGAATACAGCTTGCTTGACGGAGCGGCTCAGATCGAAAAAGTCATCGCCAAAGCCAAGGAAATGGGGATGAAATCCTTAGCCGTCACGGATCATGGCGTTATGTTCGGTGTGGTGGAATTCTATGAAAAAGCCGTGAAGGCGGGAATCAAGCCCATCATCGGCTGCGAGGTCTACACTTCTGCGCGCACCCGTTTCGACAAGGAGGTTGCTTACGATAAAAGCCAGGGTCATCTTGTGCTGCTTGCCAAGGATCGGGAAGGCTATGTCAATTTGATCAAGCTGGTGTCCGCCGCCTTTACGGAAGGCTTCTACTACAAGCCAAGAGTGGATCACGATCTGTTGCGCGCGCACAGCAAGGGATTGATTGCGCTATCTGCCTGTCTGGCCGGAAAAATACAGACAGAATTGATGGACGGCCACTATGAAAACGCCAAGCAAGAAGCGTTGACGCTGCTGGACATCTACGGCGAGGGAAATTTCTACTTAGAGTTGCAGGACCAAGGGCTGCCGGAGGAGCAGAAGATCTTTTCCGATATGCTTCGGCTGTCCCGAGAAACGGGAATCCCGTTGGTGGCTACCAATGATGTCCATTATGTGAACAAGGAAGATGCCCGGGCGCACGACATCCTGCTTTGCATACAAACCGGAAAAACACTCAGCGATACAGACCGGATGCGGTTTCCCAACGACGAATTTTACCTGAAATCCGAAAAAGAGATGCGGGATCTGTTTGCCGCGGTGCCCGAGGCGATCGAAAACAGTCAGGTGATTGCCGACCGGTGCAACTTCCAGTTCAATTTCAACGAACTTCATATTCCTGATTTTCAGGTGCCCGAAGGAAAAACAGAGGAAGGGTATCTCCGGGAGCTCTGCCAGGCGGGGATGGTTAAACGCTACGGCACACCCACGCCGGAATTGCGGCAGCGTATGGAATACGAGCTTGACACTATACAAAGCATGGGTTACGTAGGTTACTTTCTGATTGTTTGGGATTTTATTGATTACGCCAAGAAAAACGGGATCATGGTCGGTCCCGGTCGCGGGAGCGCTGCGGGGAGCATTGTGGCCTATGCCCTGGAGATCACCGATATCGATCCGATTCGATTCGGCTTGATCTTTGAGCGATTTCTGAATCCGGAGCGGATCAGCATGCCGGATATCGATGTGGATTTCTGCGTAGAGCGGCGGCAGGAAGTGATCGATTATGTCATTGAAAAATACGGTGCGGACCACGTGGCGCAGATCGCCACATTTACATCGCTGAAGCCCAAAGCCTGTGTGCGCGACGTAGCCCGGGTCATGGACATTCCTTTTTCCAAGGCGGGAGAAATCTCCAATATGATTCCCAAAAACCTGGGGATGACTTTGGAAAAAGCGTTGAAAGTCAGTCCGGAGATGAAAAAGGCCTATCAGGAAGATCCCGTGGTGCGTCAGGTGGTGGATGCGGCAAGAGCCCTGGAGGGCATGCCGCGCAATTCGTCCACCCATGCTGCCGGCGTCGTGATTTCCAAGCGTCCCATCGACGAGTATGTGCCCTTGATCCAGTCGGACAAAGGCCTGGCGACACAGTTCACTATGACAACCATCGAAAAGCTCGGCTTGCTGAAAATGGATTTTCTGGGTCTGCGCAACCTGACCGTCATCCGGGACACTCTGGCCATGGTCCGGGAAACCCGGGGAGAAGATATTGATCTGTCCACTTTGGTATACGATGACCCCAAGGTGTTTCAACTGATTGCCAGTGGGAACACGGTAGGCGTTTTTCAGTTGGAAAGCGGCGGCATGACCCAATTTATGAAGAATTTGCGGCCTGATTGCCTGGAGGATATCATTGCCGGCATCAGCCTGTATCGCCCCGGTCCCATGGATTCGATCCCCAAGTATATTGAAAATAAAAACCATCCGGACCAGGTATCTTATTTAACGCCGGAGCTGGAGCCGATCCTGGCGGTCACCTATGGCTGCATGGTCTATCAGGAGCAGGTGATGCAGATCGTCCGGGATCTGGCCGGGTACTCTTACGGGCGGAGCGACCTGGTTCGCCGGGCGATGAGCAAAAAGAAAGCCAGTGTCATGGCTCAGGAACGGGAGTACTTCGTTCACGGAAAGCTGGACGCGGAGGGAAATGTGGATGTGACCGGCTGCGTTCGGAACGGGATCCGACCGGAAATCGCCAATGAGATCTTCAACCAGATGACCAGCTTTGCGGAATATGCCTTCAATAAATCCCATGCGGCAGCCTATGCGGTCATCGCTTATCAAACAGCATACTTGAAGGTCTATTATCCGGTGGAATTTCTGGCGGCGCTCATGAGCAGCATGGTGGGAGACGCTGCTTCCGTCGCAACCTATATTCGCAATGCGCGGGAGATGGGGATTGAAGTCCTTCCGCCTGATGTTTTGCGAAGCAAAAAGCAATTTTCCGTGGAAGACGGAAAAATCCGTTTCGGTTTGCTTGGCGTAAAAAATGTGGGAGAAGGAATCATCGAAGCTATTATAAGGGGACGCGACGCGCATCCTCCTGCGGATCTTTTCGAGTTTATCGAGCGAATCGATGTGCACCATCTGAATAAAAAAGCCGTTGAAAGTCTGATCCGCGCCGGTGCCACAGATTGCTTCCCCGGAAATCGGGCACAGAAGCTGGGTGTATTCGAGGGACTCATCGAAAGCGCCCAGGCCAGCAGTAAAAACAATCTCGACGGGCAGCTGTCCTTGTTCGGGGTGGACGCGCCGGTACAGCGCGCCGGCCTGTCCGTGGCCCGCAGTCTGCCGCCGGCAAACGATTACCGGCGAGAAGATTTGATCTTTATGGAAAAGGACATGCTGGGAGTCTATATTTCCGATCATCCGCTGTCCGATGTGGCAGAGCAGATGGAGCGTATCGTCACGATGGATGCGGGCCGGCTGGCTGCCGCCGATGAGGATGAGCAAATCGAAGACGGCATGACGGTGACCATGGCCGGGATCGTGACCGCGAAGAAGACGCTGATCACGAAAAAAGGACAGATGATGGCCTTCATCACACTGGAAGATCTGTGCGGTACTGTGGAAACAGTGGTGTTTCCTAAAGCATATGGTCAAGCTGAAGATCGTTTGCAGGAAGACAGGATTTTGGTCATCCGAGGAAAGCTGGACACAAAAGCAGAGGGAGCGGCTAAACTTCTTGCCGATAAGATCTGGCTTTTGGCGGAATACGAAGAAGCCAGGGAAGAAGCTCGAGCCCGCCGGAAAAACAACCGACAAAAGCCTGCGGCGCCTGAACAGAAGACACCCATGATCAAACTGGTCATCCCGGAAACATTCCAGGAGAGCGAAGGGTTGTTGACGTTCCGCAACATTGCGCGAGAATTTCGCGGCGACATGCCTGTGGCTGTTCTTGTGGCGTGCACGGGAAAAAAATATCAATTGGATTACGACCTCTGGGTCGAACCCACCGAAGCATTCTTCAGCAAGATTCGGGAAGTGTTCGGCGGCGATTGTATACGGCCATGAGCAGGAAAGGATAAAACTATGAAAAGAATCGGAGTCATGACAAGCGGCGGGGACTCCCCGGGCATGAACGCCTGCATCCGTGCGGTGGTCCGGGGCGCGATCTATAACGACATGGAAGTCTACGGGATCCGAAGGGGATACGAAGGACTTATCGACGGAGAGATCGAAGAAATGGACGTTTCGTCGGTGGCGGACATCATCCACAGGGGCGGGACGATCCTGCGGACAGCTCGAAGCGATCGCTTTCTTACAAAAGAAGGATTTGCTCGAGCACTCAACATGCTGGAGACTTTTGGCATCGAGGGATTGGCTGTGATCGGTGGTGACGGCTCCCTGCGGGGCGGCGTGGATCTGAGCCAGGCAGGCATAACGGTCATGGGTCTCCCAGGCACCATCGACAACGATCTGCCTTATACAGATTACACCATTGGGTTTGACACCGCCGTAAATACAGCGTTGATGGCCATTGGCAATACGCGGGATACGTCTTCTTCTCATGGAAGAACAACGATCATCGAAGTAATGGGACGTCACTGCGGCGATATCGCGCTGTACGCCGGTCTTGCCGGCGGCGCAGAGACGATACTGGTTCCGGAAGAGGCGCTGGACGTGGCAGATATCTGCAAGAAGCTCCTGATCGGCAAGAATCGTGGAAAGCTGCACAGCATCATCATCAAAGCCGAGGGTGTAAACATCTCTTCGGAAGAACTCAGGACCACGTTGGAAGATCGCACCGGTCTGGAAACCAGAGTGGTGATTTTAGGGTACATTCAGCGCGGAGGCAGTCCCACAGCAAGAGACCGCCTGCTGGCCAGCCGAACCGGGTACCGCGCTGTGGAATTGTTCCGGGATGGGAGCGCCAGCAAAGCCATAGGCGTTCGAGGAGAAGAGATCATTGCCGTAGAGATCGGCGATGCGCTGAAGACCCCGAAAAGATCCAACGCCCCTGAGATCATTCAACTGTCGGATATTTTGTCCTGATTCGGAGGAAACCCCATGGCCCGATGGATCCTTCACTGCGATATGAACAGTTTTTTTGCTTCGGTGGAATTGCTGGATTATCCGTCGCTTCGGGATCGGCCTGTTGCGGTCGGCGGAAATCCCAAGGATCGGCGAGGGATCATTCTCGCGAAAAATGAAGCCGCAAAAAAGTACGGGATCAAAACCGCTGAGACCATTTGGTCTGCCAAGCAAAAATGCCCTCAGCTGGTTCTGCTTCCGCCGCACCACGATAAATACGAAGAATATTGCGGCAGGATCAACAGCATATATCTGCGATACACGGACCTTGTGGAACCTTTTAGTATCGACGAATCCTGGCTGGATGTTACAGGCAGTCTGGAGCATTTTGGAAAAAGTGCAGTACAGTTGGCCGACGACATTCGGCAGGTTGTAAAAGAGGAAACAGGGTTGACGCTTTCGGCCGGCGTTTCCTTTAATAAAATATTCGCAAAAATGGGAAGCGAGTACAAGAAGCCCGACGCCACGACGCTGATCGATCCAACCAACTATCGGGATATTTTGTGGCCGATGCCCGTACGGGAATTATTTTTTGTGGGCGCTGTCACCGCAGAAAAGCTGCATAGAATGAATATTCTCACCATCGGCGATCTGGCCCGGTCGGATCCCGAATTTCTGGCGCTATCCCTGGGCAAACACGGCAGTCAGCTCTACGCTTACGCCAACGGGCTGGAGGACAGCCCGGTCGCTCGGTATCAGGACCACAGAGCATATAAGTCCGTTGGAAACGGAATCACATTTAAGCGAAACCTAGTGGGTATTGAGGATGTTCGCACCGCTGTCAATGCCCTTTCCGACCGGGTGGCAGGCCGTCTGCGCAGCCAGGGCTTGCGATGCGGCGGTGTCAAGCTGGATATCAAGGATCCGGACTTTCGGGTGATCACACGCCAGCTTCAGCTGGCGCGCCCCACGGATCTGGGCAGCGAGATTCGGCGTGCCGCCATGGATCTGATCGAAAAGAACTGGCAGTTCGGAGATCCGATCCGCCTGTTGACGGTAACAGCCATCAACCTGACCGACGACAAGTCCGACGAGCAACTCAGCTTCGATTTGTTAACGCCGCGGCCTGAAGCGCAGGATCGAGCCGTGGAAGAAACGTTGGACAGCATCCGAAAGAAATTCGGGCGATATGCCGTCGTGTACGGTGGTTTGCTGGGCAATGATCTGGGGATCTCAGACGGACGTCGGGACGAGATCGAGTACGAAGAGCGATAAGAACGAAACGGAGCCAATATGAGACTTACTTCAAACGGTATCGACCTTAAGATGTTGGAGGAACTTTCCGCCAAATACCGGGTACCCGGTATCACTTTTCGCCTGATTCGAGGCGGAGCAGCCGAAGAAACCATCGCCTTTGGCATAAAAAATGCGAAAACCGGAGAGAGCATGACACCGGATACCATGTTTGAAGCCGCATCCCTCACAAAGACTTTATTTGCCACATTGGTGCTTCGGTTGGTCGACCGAGGCATATTCTCTCTGGACAAGCCTGTCGCGGAGTCGGCGCAGGAGATTCGAATCACCGACGATGACAGAATCCGTCAGGTAACCATCCGTCATATCCTCTCCCACGGCGCCGGACTGCCCAACTGGGCCGATAAGCCCTTGTCGTTCCTGTTCGATCCGGGAAAAGGATTCAGCTATTCGGGAGAAGGGTACTACTACCTCCAAAAAATCGTGGAGCTGGTGACCGGAAAATCCTTTGTTGATCATTTGATCGATGAATTTTTCACCCCACTGGGCATGTTCAACAGCGCAGCGATCTGGACGCCTTCCGTGAGGGATCGAATGAGCTGCAAGTTTGACGAAAAAGGTGTCATGTTTCCGCTGCGGGACCATGTGGATCTGGCCGGTCATGCGCCCGAACCCAATGCCGCCTGGTCGTTGTATTCCGGCGCCCGGGATTTTAGTAAATTCCTGCTGGAAATTTTGCATCATCAAGGGCATCTGCCGGCGTCTTTGTTTCGGGAAATGCGAAGCTCTCAGAATAAAGCGGACGAGGGTGTTTCCTGGGGATTGGGACTGGGCATTCCGGCCAAGGACCCCTCTGCGGTATGGCACTGGGGTGACAACGGAGGCTATCGAAGCTTCGCGGTGATCGATCTGTCCACGGGTGACGGCGGCTGTGTATTTTGCAACGGCGCCGGCGGCACGGATCTGGGGCTTGAACTGTTCTCCCGGATCACGGACGGAGTGTTTTGGGCAGAGGTCGGACGGTTTTTAGAGACGGCTGAATAAACGGTCAAAGATCACGGGCGCAGGAGGATTTTATGAAAAGAATTCGGATCGAAACGCCGAGGCTGATCCTGAGAGAATATGAATGGGCGGACCTGCATCATCATCACACGCTGATCTCCGATCCTTCTATCATGTACTACATACAGGATGTGTTCACCCATTCGCTTGCGGAATCCCGGGAAAATCTCAGACAGGCCATCCTGGCAATCGCAGAGCCTTCCCGAAGCAAGGTCTATCTGGTCATTCAGACCAAATCAGGCGCGTATGTGGGCGGTATCGGCTACACGGTCTCCGAACAAAGCCCTGCCGGAAAGCGGGTGGAGATCGGATACTTTACCGATCCGCAATTCAGAGGCAAAGGCTATGTGAGTGAAGCGCTCAGCGCTTTAATGGCCTATGCGTTCACCCAGGACGGTGTTTACCGGATCGACGGAACCTGCATACAGGAAAACTTCAGATCCGCCCGAGTGATGGAACGATGTGGGATGCGGCCGGAGGGTGTGCGCAGAGCATACGAATGGCATGTGGAGAGCCTCAAAGGCCGTTGCTATTATGGATTGTTAATGGAAGAATGGAAGGAGGATCGCAATGGACGTTCAAAGAGCGATACAACAACGGAGGAGCGTACGACGATATAAGAGCATCCCCGTGGAAGAAGAGAAACTGGAGCTTTTGCTGGAAGCAGCCAGACTGGCGCCTACCGGAAGCAACACACAGTCCGGTCGGTTCATCGTGATCCGGGAGGATGAGATGCGGACTCAGGTAGCTCAAGTCAGTCACGACCAGAAATGGATGACGGAGGCGCCGCTCTTTATTGCCTGTGTGGCAGATGTACGGGCGCGCATTCCTTCCGGAGAACTGGTGCTGGATGAAGAAAGCGCGGATTTCGAGTTGAAACAATGCATCCGGGACGTATCCATACAGGGCGAGCACATCGTGCTTCAGGCCGAGGAGCTGGGCCTTTCCAGCTGCTGGATCGGGTGGTATACCCAGGAAGAGATTCGCCGGGTTCTGGATATTCCGGCGGACAAATATGTCGTAGCGGTCCTGGTGCTCGGTTACGCCAACGAGGACCCGAAAGCGCGCCCTCGCAAGCGTTTGGATGAGATCGTGCATCACGAGAAATGGCAGGGTTGAATGAAAGACATCACCACGCAAGTCAGAGAACTTCTCCTGGCACAGGGTGCGGATCTTGTAGGGTTCGGCGACCTTTCTGACATTTCGGAGTCAGACTTTCCCTGCGGAATCTCCATCGGGATCAAATTATCCGGATGCATCGTAAAGGAAATCGAAAACGGACCCACTGCCGGCTATCACAAAGCGTATCACGAGATCAACGCCAAATTGAATGCTTTGGCATCCTGCGCGGAAGAAATGTTGGTTTCTTCCGGCTACAAGGCTTTGGCAAACACCACAAAAAATGTGATCGTGCTGCCCGAAAACAGAACGCAGCTTCCCCACAAGACCGTGGCTGTGCGCAGCGCTTTGGGCTGGATCGGAAAGAGCAATCTGCTGATCACGCCACAGTACGGCGGCGCGGTCCGGCTGACCTCGGTGCTGACGGATGCCCCGTTGGAAACAGCCGGAGAGCCGATGCGTTCACTGTGCGGGGATTGTGAGATCTGCCGACAGCTATGTCCGGCTCAGGCAATACTGGGCAATCACTGGCAACCGGAATCGGATCGTGACGACATGTTTCGAATGAAGGATTGCGAGGCAACCGCCAATCGGTTGTCGGACAAAAATTTTGGTGTGCCGGATGCGGGGATTTGCGGCGTCTGCTTTGCAAATTGTCCTTTTACCCAGCGCTATCTCCGCTGCCCGGACGTATCGGGCGGATGAGAAAATGAAAAGCCCGCCTGTCGGCGGGCTTTTTGCTTCTGAAGGCTTGTTATTCCACAGATTCCAATGCTTTTTCGAATTCTGCGATGATGTCCTCGGCATTTTCCAATCCGATGGAGAATCGCAGCTGCCCCATGGAGATGCCGGCGGCATCCATTTCAGCTTTCGAGTAGGCCCGGTGAGAGGTCTTTGCAGGATAAGAGATCGTCGTGCTGACGCCTGCCAGACTGGGGACGAATTTGATGGATTCGCAGGCGGCGATGAAATCACTGGCGCCTTTTTCTCCGCCGCGGATGTCTGCGGAGAGCATGCCGCCGCAACGGCCTTCCACAAATTGCTTCTGTGCCAGTTCGTAATAAGGCGAAGAAGGAATTCCCGCATAATAAACCTTTTCAATCTTCGGATGCTTTTCGAAAAATTCGGCAACTTTCTGTGCGTTTTCACTGTGAAGCTTTACGCGCATTTCCAGCGTTTTTAAGCTTCTGGCCAAGAGCCAGGCATCGAAGGGGCTCATAATGTTTCCGTAGAGAGTACTCATCTTGTGGAAAATCGGGAGATCTTCTTTGTTTGCGCAGATAGCGCCGCCGATCACATCGCTGTGGCCGCCCAGGAATTTTGTGGTGCTGTAGACGACCACGTCTACACCGAAGTCCATGGGACGAACCACTGCAGGTGTGGCAAAAGTGCTGTCCAGAATAAATTTGCAGCCGTGTTTGTGCGCAATATCCGCAACTTTTTGCAGATCCAAAACACTCATCAGCGGATTGATGATGGATTCGCTGTAGATAATCTTGGTGTTGGGTCGGATGTGATCTTCAATGTTTTCCGTTTCAAAATCCACAAAAGTCGTCTCGACGCCGAAGCGTGCCAATTCATTTTTCAAGTAATCGTAAACGCCGCCGTACAACACCGGAGAAGAAATAATGTGATCTCCAGATTTGACGAAGGAAAGAAACGAGGTGATGATCGCAGCCATGCCGGAAGAAAATGCAACGGCACCGTCGCAGCCTTCGGCTGCCGCCAGAACTTCACAGACGCCATCGGTACCCGGATTGGTCATTCTGGCGTAGACGTATCCGTCCGCGGTGCCGTCATAGACTCGATCCAGTGTCGGTACATCGTCAAAAGAAAAAACGGAACTCATAAAAATAGGGGCGACTTTGGGAACGGCGACGCCGCTCATGACCTTTTTCATAAAATCCACTTCGCCGGAATGGATGATATTGGTCCGAAATCCTTTATCGTTCATGGTGTTCCTCCTGTATCTCTGCAGTATTGAAATCTCCTGTCGCACCATCATTGTATAGGAGTGGCACATTACTGTATAATATATAAATACTATGTAATTATATAACAATTAGTTATAGGAGGGATGTCATGACGATCCAACAGATGCGCTATTTGGCAGAGGTGGGTGCCTGCGGCTCCATCAACAGAGCCGCAAAGAACCTGTTTGTATCTCAGCCTGCGATTTCCAAGGCGATCCGGGATCTGGAAGCGAATCTGGATATCCGTATTTTCAATCGGGACAACGCCAGGCGCCTGCAATTTACACCGGAAGGCAAAGAGTTGCTGCGCTATGCCAGAGAACTTCTGGATCAGGTCGAACAGATCGAAGGACGCTTTGCCGAAAAGAGCCACCGGGAGTTCTTGAGAATTGTGGTCAGTTCCCAGCACTATACATTTGTCGTCCGGGCAATGATCGACTTTATGGATGCCCACCGCAGCAGCCGATATGAGCTGTTTCTTCGGGAAAGCAAAACGAATCAGATCATCGAGGATGTATATACCCATCAGAGCAGCCTGGGAATCATATCGCTGATCAATTCCACCGAAAAATACATGCGGCAGTATCTGGCCGGAAAAGGGCTGGAGTTCAATGAGCTGAGGCGATTCCGGCCGCATGCATTCATTCGGAAAGGTCATCCTCTGGACGGACGCCCTGCTGTCATGCTGTCCGAATTGTCCGCGTATCCTTATGTGTGCTATGAACAGGATACCGATTCGCTGAACTTCCGAGAGGAAGCGATCATGCTGAAGACCGACCAGTCGATCCAGGTGTTGGAGCGTGCGAGCATGAATAACATTATCTGCAACACAGACAGTTACAACATCGGAACGGGATACATCGAACCCAGTGTCACTGATCAGCGGCTGACGCGCGTGCCGGTCCGGGATCTGCCCTATCGATACGTCGTAGGCTGGATCCAGTCCAAGCGCGTGGAATTGGCGCAGCCGGAAAAGGAGTTTATTGAACGATGCAGCCGGTACTGCATCGAAAGCTGATCGCCGGGGTGCGGCATGTTTTGCTTTTTTTTCGTCAATCCGTTATGATAGTCAGCGTACAGAGCGGGATTGTACTTGCCCGGTACTGTGCGCACGATCCGGATTTGCGAAAGAGAAAGGAAGAATATATGAAGATCATCGATATGCATTGCGACACGCTCCTGGAATGTTATCAAAAAAAGCAGCCGCTGCGAAACGGTCCGTATCAAATCAATTTAGAAAAATTGAAAAAGGGCGGTTGTCTTGCCCAGTGCTTTGCGATCTTCGTCGTTTCTCACGACACGGCAGACCGATGCGGTATTTCTCTCGCCCCCTATGATTTTTATCTCGAGATGGCAGAACTGTACCGAAAGGAAATCGAGAACAATCCGGACCTGATTGCTCCGGCCCTCTGCGCGGAGGATATCGCAAAAAATCAGGCAAAAGGCCTGATGTCTTCCATTTTGACCATAGAAGACGCCGTAGCCGTGGACGGGCGCATCGAGCGTATCGACGAATTCTTCTCCGACGGCGTGCGGATGATGTCCCTGACCTGGAATTACGAAAACTGTATCGGATATCCAAACAGCGTCGATCCCCGCCTGCACGCAAAAGGACTGAAATCTTTCGGCATCCAGGCCGTGGAGCGAATGAATGAACTGGGAATGATCATTGATGTATCCCATCTGACAGAAGGTGGATTTGACGATGCGATCCGGTTGTCAAGCAAGCCCTTGATTGCAAGTCATTCCTGCGCCAGAGCCCTCGGCTCTCATCAGCGGAACCTGACGGACAGGCAATTAAAGCTTTTAGGTGAAAAAGGCGGGATCGTCGGCATCAATTTCTGCGCGCCTTTTCTGGAGGATCACGCAGTACTGTCTTCCATTGAGAATATTGTCAAGCACATGGTTTATATCAAGGAAAAGGCCGGCATTGAGGCGCTTGCCTGGGGATCGGATCTGGATGGGATCGACGGAAGCATTCTCGAGTACGAGGATTACGCAGGATTTCCGCGAATTCTGGAGGCTCTTTCGATGCACTTCAAGCCGGATGAACTGGACCGGATCAATCACGGTAATTTTCTTCGGGTCTTTCGGGATAACGCCGGCTGATCTTATACGCGAAAAAGCCGCAGGCACATGCCTGCGGCTTTTGTTTGCTGTTCAGTCTGTCTTTGGTGGCCAGTGCCAGGAGAATTCCTCCGTAAATCGTTGATCTTCTTCTTCCTTTTTCTTGTCGGCTTGCCTCGAAGGGGCTTCTTTTTCCTGTGCGATCAACTCTTCCAGGCTGAGCGGTGTGAACGGCAGCGGCTCCGGTTTTTTCACTTCCCGCTCCAGGATCTCTGTGATATCCGGTTTATGGGGGAATGCGGGCGTTTGCCATGCGGGTTCTTTGATCAGAGATTCCCAGGACATTTCCGGTTCTTCCTCCGGCTGTGTGACGGACTCTTCCGGCGCAAAGGATGTAGGTTCTGCCGATGCGATCGGAACGGGTTCTTCCGTTTTCGGACCGACCGGGACAGGCGCTTCCGTCTCGGGAACGGCTTGCAATTCCGGTTCTTCGTCCGTTTTCTGCGGCAGGGACACTTCTTGAGTTTTGATCAAGTCTGTGGCTGCTTCGTCCGACGCTTCATCAGAGAGGGAAGCATCACCTTGCTGCATGGCTCCGGCGATCTCAGCCATCTGGGTTTCGGTCAGCTGTATCGTTGGCTCCAGCAATGCTTCACGCGCTGCCTTTTGCTTTTGTTTTTCGATTCGCGCAAGTCGCTTCTTGTTTTCCGCAAGCGCGGCGGCGGCATCGCGAAGCTCTTTTTTCCGCGCCTCCCGTTCGGATCGGGTCAACCGTCGAAGTTCATCCCGTTCCTTGCGCTTTGCTTCAGCCACAGCCTGTTTGGCTTCCACCCGCTCCCGGGCCAGTTCGGTTTGCGGCAGATTGTCGTGACGGACCATATACATCGCATAGACCAACTGGGACAGACCGTTGAGGATCAAGGCGCTGCCTACCAGGGTCAATTGGTTGAGTGTGGAGATCAGGCTGTGCATCAGCATGATGAACCCAAAAATTGAGCTGAGGATCGAAAGAGGCAGGATCCTTGCCCAGTTTTTGGGGTCAAAGCGACTTACTGCGAGGCTTTGTGTAAAACGGATCAGCCCTGTGGTTGTCAGCCAGGCTCCGAAAAACATGGCCATTGCCGTATCGGTGACTTCGTTGTTCAATGTCACAAACCCGAATAGGAGCGTGAGCATTCCTTCTATTAATATCGTATCGGGCAGACTTTTCTTCCTGGACACAAGATACGCGCCGATCAGAAAAACGCCTGAAAGTGTCATAGCGATCGCCAGAACGAATGCAATGCTGGAAAAAGCGCTGCGGTAGTAAGCCAGGCACCAGGCGCCTGTGGCAGATATGATCACACCGGACATGACGGTTAAAACTCTCATGAATACCTCCGTGCCGAAAAGACACTGGTTCATTATAATCAAAAGGAAAACGTTAGTCAACTTTTGCGCTGACGGATGTTTTATGGTATGTTTAGGGAGGGTGAATCAATGGATCAAAAGCAATTGGATTATGACTTTGCGATCATCGGCGCAGGTGCATCGGGATTGATGGCTGCGGCGGCAGCTTCGAAGCACATTCAGGGAAGCCGCATCCTTTTATTGGAGAAAAATCCGTCAGTCGGCAAAAAACTGTACGCGACGGGAAACGGGCGATGCAATTTTCTGAATCGGCATGCCGGCGCCGCAGATTACCACAGTCGCGAAGGAGACGGATCTGCCGCCCGGTGGATCGCCTCTGCTTTGAATCAGATGCCTCCTTCCGCGCTGGAAAAAATCTTTTACGCGATGGGGCTCCCCGCAATCGCACTGGAAGAGGGGCGGCTTTATCCCCGTTCCTTGCAGGCCGAGAGCGTTGTGGAGGCTTTGATGCTTACCATTCAGACTGCAGGCGTGCAGATTCGAACAAACGCTGCAGCCTCCGGCTGTCAGCAGATACCTCAAGGGTTTGTCGTGGAGGACATCCACGGGAAAAAGAATACTGTCCGCTGTGTTCTTCTAGCTACAGGAGGCAAAGCAGGATTGCAATACGGAAGTCAGGGAGATGGCTATCGCCTGGCAGAAGCTTTGGGTCATGGCATCGTTAAGCCGATTCCCGCCCTGACGCAGCTTCTTTTCGAGAGTCCCGACCCGACGCTCTTTGGCGTGCGGGCAAAGGTAGATGTGTATCTGTGGCGTCTCCGGGCAGGAACTGCGGAACTGGCCGGACGAGATGGGGGCGAAGTGCAGATGACCCGGGAAGGAATCTCGGGAATATGCACATTTAATGTCAGCCGTTTTTATGAGATACAGAAAGATGTTGAATACAGGGCGCAGTTGGATTTCTTTCCGGAGCATACACAGGAAGGACTGCTGGCAATATTGACCGAGCGTCAACACCTGCTTGGGGCGCGTCCGGCGGGAACATTTCTGAACGGCATGCTTCCTGTCAAGCTGGCCTGCGGATTGCTTCGGGAGGCCGGCGCAGAATGCGACGGGCATATCCGCGACATATCAAGAGATAGGCTGCAAAGGATCGCGGCGCTGTGCAAATCCTATGAGCGCAGAGTGATCGGAACAAAATCCTGGAAGGACGCCCAAGTGACAGCCGGCGGTGTGCGTCTGGAAGAAGTAGATCCGGTTCGGCTCATGTCCAAGCGGATTCCGGGACTCTATTTTGCGGGAGAGATCTTGGATGTAGACGGTCCCTGCGGAGGATATAACCTGACTTGGGCCTTTGCCTCCGGTTGGATCGCCGGAACGGCGGCAGGAGAGCGGAAATGCTGCGACTGAACGGAATCAAACTGAAGCCCGGAGAGCCATTGGAAAATCTGGTTCCGGCTTTGTGCAGGGCGTTGCGCGTTTCTGAAGAAGATCTGATTCGATGGCAGATATCCAAAGAATCTGTGGATGCAAGGAAAAAGGAAAAAATACTTCTCGTCTACAATGTGGACGTTGAACTGCGTCCTGATTCGGAAGCCCGTGTGTTGCGCAGGAACGGCGGCGAAGATGACCGCATCAGAATCATCCAGGAGCGGCCTTTTGCGCTGCCGCAACCGGAGCGGACTTTCGCGCATCGGCCGGTCGTCTGCGGGTTTGGTCCCTGCGGTATATTCGCTGCGCTGGTTTTCGCACGCTGCGGATTGCGGCCCGTGGTTCTGGAACGAGGCGGATCCATGGAGGATCGCATTCGGGCAGTGACAGCCTTTTGGACTCAGGGGCGGTTGGATCCGGCCTGCAACGTGCAGTTTGGAGAGGGTGGCGCAGGTACGTTTTCCGACGGCAAATTGACCACCGGAACCGGAGATCCGCTCAATCGTTTCATCCTGTCGGAATTAGTGGCTGCCGGAGCGCCGGAAGATATCCTTTACAAACAGAAGCCTCACGTGGGTACCGATCAGCTGCGTAAAATCGTTGTCAATCTGAGAGAGCGCATCCGCAACGCGGGCGGGGAGATCCGATTCAACACACATATGGATCATCTGGAGATCACTAATGGCCGAGTGACGGGCATTGGGCTCTCAGGCGGGGAGTTTCTGCCTGCGGATACCGTCGTACTGGCGCTTGGACATAGTGCCAGGGATAGCTTTCGCAGCCTGCACAGTCAAGAAATCGCAATGGCGCAAAAGCCATTCTCGATCGGCGTTCGCATCGAGCATCTGCAGCGGGAAATTGACAGGGGACGGTACGGAAAGACCGCCGCGGAGGCCGGTCTTCCTCCGGCGGAGTACAAGCTGGCGATACGCACGAAAGAAAAACGCGGCGTTTATACGTTCTGCATGTGCCCGGGCGGGTATGTGGTGGCCTCGGCGTCCATGGAGGGCGGAGTGGTGACCAACGGGATGAGTTTTCGCAGCAGAGCCGGAGAGAATGCCAATGCAGCCGTGCTGGTGGATGTCTATCCTTCGGACTACGAGTCGGATCATCCCCTTGCGGGCGTTTTTTTTCAGGAAACCTGGGAGCGAAAAGCGTTCAAAGAAGGCGGAGAAAACTACAATGCGCCGGCGGAACGGTTGGGCGATTTTTTAGGAACAGGGTACACAGAGGGGGAAAGAGGCAGTCAACCTGCGCCCACGTATCGGCCGGGCGTCACCTTTACAAAAGTGGAGACTTGCCTGCCGCCTTTTGCTGTGGAAGCCCTTCGCGAAGCGTTTCCGCGCTTTGGCCGTATGATTCCGGGCTTTGATCAGCCCGTTGCGGTCCTGACGGCAATTGAAAGCAGAAGCTCCTCTCCGGTACGGATCCTGCGCAATGAGAAGAAGGAAGCTCTGGATTTTCGGGGCGCGGCGATTTTAGGGCTCTATCCCTCGGGAGAGGGCGCCGGATATGCCGGCGGGATCATGTCGGCAGCTGCGGACGGGATTCATTCAGCTTTGGCCGCCTTGCGAAGCAGGGATTGACCGGTCATTTCTGAAGGAATCGGGAGATCCATCAACTCCAGCAGCGTGGGCGCGATATCGCACAAGCTTCCGCCGGAAGCCAGCGTATAACCCGGACGATTCGTCAGAATCACCGGGACCGGAGCTGTGGAATGGGCCGTCACAGGATGGCCTTTGGCATCCAGCATGTAGTCTGCGTTTCCGTGATCTGCAGTGATCAATACGCATCCGTTTTGCTTCTGCACTGCTTTGACGAGCATCCCGACACAATCGTCCACCGCTTCGACTGCGCGAACGGCAGCTTCGATCACGCCGGTGTGGGCGACCATATCGCAATTGGCCAGATTCAATATGATCACATCATAGGCTCCTTGCTCGATTTTCTCTGTGGCTGTACGGGTGATTTCGTAAGCGCTCATCTCCGGCTGCAGATCATAGGTCGGAACCTTCGGTGACGGAATCAGGAGACGATCTTCCCCGGGATTGGGCTTTTCCACGCCGCCGTTGAAGAAAAATGTCACATGGGCATATTTCTCGGTTTCCGCGATTCGGAGTTGCTTTTTCCCGAGGGCAGCCAAGTATTCGCCCAGCGTGTTGCGCAGTATCTGGGGCGGAAAAGCCACATAAACATTGGTCAGTGCCAGATCGTATTGGGTCAGGCAGACGAAGTGCAAATTCGGAATCGGAGCGCTCCGTGCAAAGGCGTCAAATTCTTGATCTACGAAAGCTCGGGTGATCTCTCTTGCCCGATCGGGGCGAAAGTTGAAAAATACCAGCGCATCGTTTTCTTCGATGCGTGCGATGGGCTTTCCGTCTTTAGTGATCAATCCCGGCAGGACGAACTCGTCGGTTATGCCCATTGCGTAGGATTGCCGCAGGAAAGCTTCCGCAGAATCCGCATACGGACCTTCTCCCAGAGTGTAGGCCCGGTAGGCTTTTTCCACCCGGTCCCATCGGTTATCCCGATCCATGGCATAATACCGTCCGCTGAGACTGGCCAACTGCGCATAGGATCTGGTCTGCAAATCTTTCTCCAGTTCCCGGACGTAAGCCGGCGCCGTTGTGGGACCTACGTCACGACCGTCCAGAATGCCGTGAATATAGACCTTTGTAAGACCTGCGCGACCGGCCATATCCAGCAACGCATACAGATGACTGATATGAGAATGTACGCCTCCATCGGAAAGCAGGCCCATCAGGTGCAGCGCCGAGCCGTTTTGACGGACGTGGTGCATTGCGCCAAGAAGGGCGGGATTTTTAAAAAACGACCGGTTGTCGATCTCGTCGCTGATCTTGGACAGCTCTTGCCAGACGATCCGTCCGGCGCCCATGTTCAGATGGCCGACTTCGGAATTGCCCATCTGGTCTTTCGGCAGGCCTACGGCTTTTCCGGAAGCCTTTACCGACGTATGGGGACAGGTCGCATACAATTCATCCAAATATGGAGTTTGGGCTCTGGAAATGGCATTGCCCGGTCCCTCAGGCGACAGGCCGTAACCGTCCATGATGATCAATAATGTTGCAGGATGTTTCATTTGATGCCTCCACATTCTACCTAATCATACCACAGAATCGGCTCATGGTGTATAATGAATCCCGGGAGAAGAGTGATGAACTGGACAGACAGACAGGTCGATGCAATTGAAAGACGCGAGCGGAACCTCCTGGTTTCCGCTGCTGCAGGTTCCGGGAAGACGGCGGTTTTGGTGGAGCGTGTCAAGCGGCTGATCCTGGAGGAAGGCGTGGGCGTCAATGAGATTCTTGTGGTAACGTTTACCAATGCTGCAGCCTCGGAGATGAAGGAAAAGATTTTTGCCAGTCTGAACCGATCTCTGTCGGAATGTGGTCAAGACGATCAAAGACAGCAGCACCTGCGACAGCAGCTTTCATTGATCGGACGATCCAACATCAGCACGTTCCATGCGTTTGCCTATGAGATCGTTCGACGTTATTATCATGTAATCGGGAAGGCGCCGGGGTTGTCTCTATGTGATGAAGCGCGTCAGAGCCTCCTGAAGATCGAAGCGATGGAGGAACTGTTCGAGGAACGATTTGAAAACGGGGATTCCGCATTCATCGATTTTCTGGATCGTTACGCAACGGCAAAGAGCGACCGGAACGTCCGTGAAATGATCGAGACGTTACATCGGTTCCTTCAAAGCCTTCCGGATCCGAAAGCCTGGACCCGGAATCATCTGGCGCGTCACGCAGGCAATACCCCGGCAGAGGATGAGGATCCGGTGATGCGTCATTTGAACGGCCGGGTCCATCGTGAACTGACATGGGCAGTGGCGTATCTGGAAAAAGCTACGGAAGCGCTTAAGCGTCCCAAGGATGCGTTCGGAGAACCCTGCCTGCCTGAGTTGATCGCAAAAAACGACCGGGATGCTTCTTCCTGCAGAGCCATTCTGGATCTGGTGGATCGGGGCCGGCTCCTGGAGGCGCAAAGCCTGCTGGCCGAGGGGATCTCTTTTACGGTGATGAGCGTCAAAAAGGGCGAGAAGCCCTTCTATGACGAGGATCTGAAAACGCTGGTGAACGGACTGCGGGATGCGGCGAAAAAGCGCATCAGAAAGCTGTCTGCCCTGGCAGGTTTCCAGAATTGGGCCGAGGTCTCGGAAGAATACAAAATGATGCAGCCGTCGCTGGAGACACTCCTGGATCTGGTCTGGTCTTTTGACGGAATTTACGCGGCGAAAAAGGAAAAGAAGCATTTGCTGGATTTTTCGGACATTGAGCACTTTGCGCTGGAGATCCTGCAGGATCCCGAAGTTTGCCGGGAATACCGTGAGCAGTTCCGATATATTTTTATTGATGAATATCAGGACAGCAACGGCGTTCAGGAAGCGTTGATCCGGCGGATCTGCCGAAAAGACAATCTCTTTATGGTGGGGGATGTCAAGCAAAGCATATACAAGTTCCGACTTGCGGAACCGGAGCTTTTTATCGAAAAGTACCTGGCGTACAAGAGCGGATGCTGCCCCGACAGCAGCATCGTGGATCTGAACAGCAACTTTCGTTCCAAGCAGGGGATCATCGATCTGGTGAATCGTGTTTTTTCTGTCATCATGCACCCGGAAGCGACGGGA
>JAQUXD010000129.1 GCA_028692535.1 Eubacteriales bacterium
TTTTGGTTCACTTCCAGTCCGGCATCCGCCCCCAGCTTTCCGTTTGGCTTAACACCCAGGCCCAAAATAACCACATCGGCAGGAAGCCGAGTGCCATCTTCCAGTTCCACAGCATCAACGGCAATATCCCCGTGTATTTGTTTCACTCTTGCCTTCGTCATGACAGTCACGCCATTTTCACGCAGACGGCTTTCCAGATCATCACTGTATGCCTTGTCAAAGGCCTGCCAAAGACATGCGTCAGCCATTTCAATAAGAGTTACGTTTTTACCCAGCAGGCTGATCTGCTCCGCAAATTCCACACCGATGAAACCGCCGCCGATTACGATGACGTTTTCCGATGCGTCGATCTGATCCTTAACTCGATTTAAATAGGTTTCGTCCTTGATCACAGGGAAAACATTTTCCAAGTCGTATCCCGGTATAAACGTTGGAACGATGGGCAATGAGCCCGTTGCCAGAATCAACTTCTTGTAGTTATAAGTCTCACCTTTTTCTGTAGTGACGGTTTTCGCCTCTCGGTCGATGGATCGCGCGCTGTCGATCACCAGATCGATACCGACATCCAACAGGCCCGCATCTGGGATCCGGTTCTTTTTTGAATCCTTCAATGTTCCATAGATATATGGGATGCCGCAGGGAACCATAACAGTTTCCGTTTCGCGCATTACCGTAACAGAAATGTCACCGTAGGCTTTTTTCGCCATTGTGGCAGCCAAAATTCCTCCGGCGCTTCCACCTATTACAAGCAGATCAGTCTGAACCATTCGTTTTTCCTCCTGTCAATTTTCGATGCCCTTCCGGGCCATCACGCCCTGTGAATAATAATGCTTGATCTCGCGCATCTCTGTCACCAGATCTGCCCGGTCCATCAGTGTTTGAGGCGCATTTCTGCCTGTGATCACAAGCTCTGTCTTTTCAGCCTTCGCATCGATCACTGCCTCCGCCTCCGGCCAGGACACAAGACCGAAATGGAGGGCTACGTTCAACTCGTCCAGGATCACCAAGTCATAGACGCCGCCTGAAACAGCTTCCCTCGCCATATTGATACCTTTTTGCGCGAGTTCGATGTATTCAGCGGGAGGATTTCCCGGAGGGAATATCACGACCTGATCCTTGAGCTTCGCTAGATCTTCTGCCGGAATGCTTCCTTCGTCTGCAATGAAAAACGGCTTTCCGATGGCTTCAATTAGAAAATCCGGTGATATACTTCCCAGAATTTTATGTTCGCTGTAAGAAGGGCTTTTCATGAATTGAATCATCAACACCTTTTTACCTGCGCCCAAAGCTCTGATCGCCAATCCGATGGCCGCGGTAGTCTTTCCTTTGCCGGCACCCGTATAAACCTGTACATAACCTTTTAACATATTGCACCTCTCTTGAATTTGTGAACGATTTACAAATTCATTATAGCATAACAATAATACGATTCTTATTGTTAATTCTGTGACACAGTCACATTCCTCCATTTCTATAGATTGCATAAAATTTGATGAACGGGGGAAAAAAATTAAAATAGTGCTTGCTTTAATACACTAATGCGTTATAATGCTATCATACGAAACTACAAAACGGAGGAAATAAAAATGAAAAAAATAACTGCAATCTTAATTCTGTTGGCGATGGTCCTGGCACTGTCGGCCTGCGGAGGCAACGAGCCGGAAGCTGCAACAGACCTTGAATATGTTCAAGGGAACGGTAAGATGATCATCGGCTATACTGTGTACGCTCCCATGAATTACACTGACGATGCCGGCAATTTTACCGGTTTTGACACGGAACTGGCGATGCTTGTCTGTGAAAAGTTGGGCGTTGAGCCGGAATTTCTGGAAATCAACTGGGAGACCAAAGAAGTTGAGTTGAACGCCAAATCCATAGACTGCATCTGGAATGGACTCACCATCACGCCTGAACGGCAGGAGACCATGGAAATCACCCAACCTTATGTGAAAAACGCTCAAGTCGTTCTGATGAAAGCAGGCTCGGATTATCAGGACACTTCCTCCCTGATCGGAAAAAGCGTTGCGGCAGAACAGAGCTCTGTAGGCGAAGATGCGATCATGGCCGATACAAACCTTGCCCAAGCGATCTATGTGCCGAAAACCGTGCAGACAGAATGCCTGCTGGAAGTGAAAGCCGGTACAGCGGATGCGGCGGTTTTGGACCTGACACTGGCTAAGACAATGACCGGACCCGGAACCAATTATGAAGATCTGGAAATTGTAGACCGGCTTGCGGAAGAGGATTACGGCGTCGCATTCCGAAAGGGCTCGGAGCTGTGCAACGCTGTCAATGAAATCTTTAACGAATTGACAGCGGACGGAACCATGAACGCATTGGCGGAAAAGTACGGACTGGACCTGGCTGAATAAACCAAGAAAGGAAACCGACATGAAGCGACAGGGCAGAGGCTCCCCTCTGCCCTTCCCTGTGTAACCGTCGGAAATCGTTCAAATGACTCAACTTCCTATGATCATCCAACGCCTGTCGGAAAGCTTTATTCTGAACGGGAAACTCTTTGCCCTGACCCTTCTTTTTTCTATCCCTTTGGGATTGATCGTGGCTCTGGGCTCCATGAGCCGTTATAAGTTCGTGCAAGGACCGGTTCGTACCTTTGTCTGGATCATACGAGGCACACCTCTGATGCTCCAACTGATCATCATCTTTTTTGGCCCGGGACTATTGGACCTGCCCTTTTCCTGGCCGGGCGGAGATACCGGACGCTTTACGGCTGCCACTGTCGCCTTTGTCATCAACTATGCCTGCTATTTCTCCGAAATCTTCCGGGGCGGAATCCAAAGCATCCCCAGCGGACAATACGAAGCCGGACAAGTGCTGGGTATGACAAAACCTCAGATATTCTTAAAGGTAACGTTGCTGCAGGTGATCAAACGCATCATGCCGCCCTCCGGTAACGAAGTGATCACACTTGTCAAAGACACTTCGCTTGCGCGGATCATTTCAAACAAGGAAATCATCATGATGGCAGGAGAATACACCAATCAGGGACTTATTTGGCCGCTGTTTGCCACCGGCATCTACTTTTTGGTCTTTGTCGGCATACTGACCCTGCTCTTTGCACGGATCGAAAAGAAACTTGATTTCTTTAAGGCCTAGGGAGGAACGCATGTCAATATTGGAAGTAATACAACTTGAAAAAAGATTCGGCGGACTGGAAGTACTTCAGGGCATTGATTTTTCGCTGAATCAAGGGGAATCACTGGCCATCATCGGATCATCGGGCAGCGGGAAAACCACTCTCCTCCGATGTTTGAATTTCCTTGAGCGGCCGGATAAAGGCAGGATCATCGTAAACGGTCAAGTCATTTTCGACGCCGATGATCCCTCCACCCAGCGCGAAGGAGAAGTGCGTAAAAAACGCCTGCACTTCGGACTGGTCTTTCAGAGCTTCAATTTGTTTCCGCAGTATACTGCGCTTCAAAATGTTGTTCTGGCGCCAAAGCTCCTGGCAAAGGAACTTCCGGATTTTACGAAAAACAAGCAATCATACTTCAATGAGATCGAAGCACACGGACGCACGCTGCTGGACCAGGTGGGCCTGACCGATAAGCTGGGCGCCTATCCGCACATGCTTTCCGGCGGACAACAACAGCGCGTTGCCATCGCCAGAGCGCTGGCCCTGGAGCCTGACATTCTTTGTTTTGACGAACCCACCTCGGCATTGGATCCGGAACTGACCGGAGAGGTGTTAAAAGTGATCCGGGCCTTGGCCAATCGCAATACCACTATGGTCATCGTCACCCACGAGATGGACTTTGCGAGAAGTGTCGCAGACCGTGTTATTTTTATGGATGAAGGCGTCATCGTGGAACAGGGAACGCCTGAGGAAGTTTTTGGCAATCCAAAAGAAGAGCGGACCCGGCAATTTCTGGCCCGCTATAAAGAATCAAACTAATCTGCCTGCCGGATATTCAACGACGCCGGCGATTCCGGTTCTTTTCCCGATACATGATCCGATCCGACAAATGCAGAAGCGCGATCATATCCTGGTTCGCTTCTGTTTTTGTGGCACAGCCGATGGATACGGATACACGAGCGTTTTCAACACGAATACTTTGGGTCTTTTCCTGAATGCGTGCCTGAATTTCCGAAGCGGTTTTTGCTGAGGTCTTCGGCAACAGAACAACAAATTCATCTCCGCCGATCCTACATAGAATATCTTCCTTTCTGCAGACTTGCCTCAACTGCTCAG
>JAQUXD010000130.1 GCA_028692535.1 Eubacteriales bacterium
CCCGTATCTCTGGAACAGCGTCTTTGTAATGGCGGCCGTCAGTGTGGTCTTGCCGTGGTCCACGTGGCCGATCGTCCCGATGTTCACATGGGGCTTCGTTCTTTCAAATTTAGATTTTGCCATTTTACTTCTCCTTTTCCGCCGCAGCTTTCTTTCGAGAAGCTCCCGGCACGTTTTCCTTTTCTGGATCCCTATATAAGTTGGAGCTGTTGAGCAGATTCGAACTGCCTACCTCTTCCTTACCAAGGAAGTGCTCTACCGACTGAGCTACAACAGCATACGATGGAGTTACACCGTTTCACATTATACTGTGCAACGATCGGTTGTGTCAACCGTTTTATGGCTTTTTTAAAGGGAAGCGGAGCTTTCGGCCCGGTGTCGCCGCCAGGGTCTTTACCGGTTGTTTTCCCCGAAAAAAAGATGGAGTTTCCGGCGGATCCGCTGAATGGCGTTGTCCACGGATTTATCGGTTTTCCCGTGCTCCCGGGCAATATCCCGATAGGTCTTTCCCCGGATCAGCTCGCCCAGCACGAAGCGCTCAAAGGGACTCAGGAAGCTCTCCTCGTGGGAAAACAGCAGCTGCGCCATTTCTCCCATCAGAAAAACGGCTTCCGGATCGGTGTCGGTCCCGGCAGACAACGTCTCCCCCAGGGTTCGGGGCGATTCATCGTCGTCCACGGGTCGATCCAAAGACAGAGAGGTGTTAAGAGGAGAATGCTTCTGCCGTCCCGCCGCCTTGATTGCCGTGATGATCTGACGATTGACGCACAGATCGGCGAACGTACGAAACGATGCCCCTTTGGTGGGGTCGTAGTTCTTGATTGCTTTAAAAATCCCGATCATCCCCTCCTGGACGATATCCTCCCGGTCGGCGCCCAGCATAAAATAGAGATGCGCCTTGGATTTCACCAACTCCTTGTACTCCTGGATCAGATACTCCGCTGCAGCCTCGTCGCCTTCGGACGCCAACGCTGCCAACTCTTCGTCGGTCCTGTGCTCATAAAGTGGGTTCATGGATCTCTTTCTCATCTTCCGTCTGCCTCTGCCTCTGAATTTCAAACAGAAGTACAGCAGCCGCATTGGATGCGTTCAGGGAATGGATCTTCCCTTTCATGGGGATCGATACGATCTGATCGCATTTTTCGCGGATCAGACGGGACAGACCGCCGCCTTCGCCGCCGACCACCAATGCGACCGGCCCCGTCAGTTCGGCCCGGCTGTAGGGGATGCCGTCCATATCCAGTCCGGTCACCCACAAACCAAGCTCTTTCAGATCCTCGATAGCCCGAACCATGTTGCCGGCCTTGGCTACAGGCACGTATTCGATGGCGCCGGCCGAAGCTTTGCCTACGGTTTCCGTAAGCCCTACCGCACGCCGCGAAGGGATCACAACACCGTGGGCGCCGGCGCCTTCGGCGCTGCGGAGGATCGCACCCAGATTGTGGGGATCCTCCAGTCCGTCCAGGAGAATCACAAAGGGGTCCTCCTGCCGGACGGCGGCGCGTTCCATGATCTCATTCACCGAAGCGTAATCGTGGACGGCGGCCATGGCCGCCAGGCCCTGATGGGGCCGCCCCGGACAGAGCCTGTCCAAAGCGATTTTTTCCACGTATTGGATCTGAAGGCCCCGCTCTCTGGCCATGGATGCGATTTTTTTAATGGAACCCTCTCCGTCTCGCTGCATCAGAATCTTGTCGATGGTCCTGCCGCTCTTGATGGCTTCCATCACCGGGTTTCTGCCGATGATCAGATTGGGGTTTTCTTCTCGGTCGCGATCGCGCCCGAAGTCTTTCGATCCGCGCGCGCTCTCCCGGCTGCCGGTCCACTGCTTTTTTGCGGCGGGTTTCCGGCCTCCGGCTTCCTTGGTCCCCTTGGGACCGGCGCCGGAAATGCTTGCCGGTTTGTTCTTCTTGCTCTTTTCAGTGGTCCGCTCTTTAAAGCGCGGATTATCCCTTTTGGACATGGTTTCCCTTTCGCCGGCAGCGCCGGTCTTTGTATCGGTCAGACTCTTCTGTACAGGTTGATCCGGTATCGATAGTCGTTTTCTTCTTGCAACGGGCCCTCTTCGACCAGAGTGAATTGATCGCGAAATTCCGGGAAATACGCGTCGGCATCGGGAAAGGTCTGCTCCAGCTCAGTCAAGATCAACGCTTCGCAGCGATCCAGAAACAAGCGATAAATCTGCTCTCCCCCGGCGATATAGACTTCTTCTCCGCGAAGTTCGTTCTCAATGTAGGACAGCACTTCCTCGGGAGAAGATAAAAAGAATCCGCTGAAGCTCCCGTCGTCGTAAAAGCGTCCCAGCCTGGCTTTCCGGGACAGGACGATGCTGTTTCGTCCGGGCAGGGGCTTTCCGCCGGGCAGGGAATCCAAGGTTTTACGACCCATGATTACGGTTTTTCCAAGCGTGGTTTTCTTAAAATGAGCCAGATCGCCGGGCAGACGGCACAGAAGCTCGCCTCCTTTTCCGATGGCCCGATTTGGATCGATCACTGCAATGGCTATCATACTTCGCACCTCCGCTTCCTGTCCTATACAGCCACAGGGATCCCGGTCACCTGGGGTCCGGCCTGATAGTTTTCAAATACAAAGTCTTCCAATGTGAAATCGTAAAAATCCTTGATCTCGGGATTTATGTGTAAGCTCGGCGCAGGATAATGCGGCCGGGAGATCAGCTCTTCCACAATGGATTCGTGTCGGTCGTAGATATGCGCATCAGCGATCACATGGATCAGTTCCCCGGCTTTCAGGTCCGAAACCTGAGCCATCATGTGCAGTAAAATTGCATACTGAGCTACATTCCAGTTGTTGGCCACCAGCACGTCCTGGGATCGCTGGTTCAGAATGGCGTTCAGCCGGTCACCCGTGACGTTGAAGGTGACGCTGTAAGCGCAAGGCTCCAGACCCATTTCGTGCAAATCTTCGAAATTGAACAGATTCGTAAGAATCCTTCGGCTGGCCGGCTGGTGCTTCAACTGCCAGAGCACGTTGTCCACCTGATCCATTTCTCCCTGGGCAAACCGGTACTTCCTTCCCAGTTGATAACCGTAGGCCTTTCCGATGGTGCCGTCTGCTCCGGCCCAGGCATCCCAAATATGACTGCGGAGATCCGATACGCGATTGGATTTTTTCTGCCAGATCCAAAGAATTTCATCGATGGCATTTTTCATAGGCGTAGGGCGCAGTGTCAATGCCGGAAATTCAACGGAAAGATCGTAGCGGTTGATCACGCCGAATTGCTTTTTCGTATGAGCCGGTGCCTGGTCGTCGGCCCACCGGGCACGGACGTCTTTACCTTCGGAAGAGTATCCGTTGTCCAGAATGTCTCGGCACATGTATACGAAGAGGTCGTCAGCTCTGCTCATGGGCGGGTTCTCCTTTAATAAATATCATTCGATAGGTCCTGTACATCACTGCGCCCGCGATGAGGCAGGCTGCGGCAACCACCATCCATGCCTGCCGGTACGTAAGCACATACAGCATCAGGCCGAAGACCGGCGGGCCGAAGGCTCTTCCCGTGGAACGGGCGATCTCGTACAACCCCTGGAAGCGTGCGATGTGGGTGACCGGCGAATATCTTGCGATGAACGCTCCTGCGCCGGTGGTGATGAGGATCTCGCCCGTCGTCCAGACGATCACCGCGGCGAAATACAAGGGCACGGATCGAATCCAGATGTAGGCGCCAAAACCGATCGTATACAACACGGCTGCAATCGCCGTGTTTTTCAATTGGTTCCCACGTTTAGCATACCTCAGAATGACAGGCGTGGCAAGTACGACAGTCCCTGCGTTGACCGTCCAGATGAGTCCGGTATACTCGGAAGCGGCCCGAGGGCCGAAGTCCGCCGAAAGCTGCAGTGGCAGGATATAAGAGACCATTTGATAACACATGGTCAGAAACACCATGCCAAGGACGAACACATAGATCGGCGGCGTCGCCCGGAGCAGGTTCCAAGTATTTTTTCGTAAAGCTTTGATTCCCCCCAAAGGTTCCGCCTGCTCCGGTCCGGAGAGCTCTCCGGCAGCGGCGGGTACGTAGATTTCCTTCACAGCGACCCAAAGGACCGCCGCCGACGCCGCAAAGACCAGCGCCTGGAACCAAAACACCCATGGCAAATGCTTGTGGAACAGCAGGCCGCCGATGGCCGGGCCCATGGCATATCCCAGGTTTTGCGCCATAAACAACAG
>JAQUXD010000131.1 GCA_028692535.1 Eubacteriales bacterium
GAAATCAATGATATCAATACGAACATCATACCAGATATTCATCATTTCTTGCAGGAATAAACACAGTATCAACATATATGCGTTGCATAATCAAACCGTAGACAAAATATAACATGCAGTACTTTAAGGAGGGATACGAAATGAAGAAACATAAAATGATCTTACTGGTAGGAGCCGTCTTGCTCCTGATCGGTGCCACAACAGCCACTGCCCTGGCAGCTCCGGGCTTTTCTGCGCAGTGCGCGCTGTCCGGGTCGTACGAGGATGCTGCCGAATTTCAGGCGCAGATGCTGGAACGCAAGCAGGCTATTCTGGATGAACGGGTCGCTGACGGCACGATGACGCAGGACGAGGCCGATGAAATCATTGCAGCCATCAAAGAAAATATGGCGAACTGTGGCCAAGATGGCGGAAGCCGTATCGGCAGAGGAATGGGCGCTGGATTTGGCGGTGGTCAAGGCAAGGGGAACCGATCCGGTGATGGCTTCGGCAAACAGTTCAATCAACAGGCGCTGTGATTCGGTAAAACAGGTCCGGGGCGGGAAAACCTGCCCCGGATTTTTATTGGGATCATCTTAATGAGGATGAGGTGTTGTTGTATCATATAGGATGTTTTGCTATAATATACATTAATTTCAATTTACTCTACAGTCGAACTCGAACCGCTAAGTCACGAGTGTGTACAGTGCAGACGGAGGAAGACACATGACCGGTAATTTATGGATCGGCCTGCTGAACAACGCAGCTCTGCTTTTGGCGCTCTTCGTAGTGTTTGAGATTAGCCAGCTCGTGGCGGGCAAAAATCCACTGCTGCAACAGGTGGTGAACGGTGTTTTGATCGCCGCGATCTGCCTGGCGATCATGAAAATCCCTTATCCAATGTATCCGGGTTTAGTATTTGATACGCGTACGATCCTTCTGAGCGTAACGGCGCTCACCATCGGAAGAATCCCTGCTTTGATCGCTGCATCCGCAGCAGTTTTACTGAGAATCTCCATTGGCGGCATCGGGATTTATATGGGCGTTGCTACGATTGTGACCAGTGTGGGCACCGGTTTGCTGTGGCGTCGTTTCATACATTTTCGATTTCTAAAAAGCCGATGGCTGAGTATTTATACGATGAGTCTGCTTGTTCATATTCAAATGGTGTTGTGTATCGTGATGCTGCCCGAACCCTACAGGACCGAGGTATTGCAAACGACTGCGCTGCCGGTGATGCTACTCTATCCGCCTGCCTCCGTAGCGCTTGGCTTGTTGATCCAGAATCAGCAAGATCGAATCAAATACCAGGATGAGATCCGCGACAACGAAGAAAAATTCCGAAGGATCATGGAAAACATCTCTGACGTAGTATGGACGGCAGATCTGAACATGAACACGACGTACGTAAGTCCCGCTGTGGAGAGATTGCTGGGAGATACGCCGGAAGCGCACATCCGTCGCCCTATGGAGGAAAAACTTCCGCCTCGATCGTTGGAAGTGTTTCATCATGTTTTTGCAGAAGAAATGGAAAAAGAAAAGATGCCCGGTTCAAATCCGAACCGGACTCGAGTCGTGGAACTGGAGCATTATCGTGCCGATGGGGAAATGCTGTGGCTGTCCATGCATATATCTTTTGTGCGAAACGAGAAAGGAGAGCCCATCGGATATCAGGGCGTCAGTCGGGATATTACAGAACGGAAGGCCGCGGAAGAGGCTCTTCACGAAAGTGAGCGCAGCAAGTCTCTGCTGATCTCTCATATTCCCGGAATCGCCTATCGATGCCTTTATGACAGAGACTGGACCATGGAATTCATATCACAAGGTTGCCTGGATATGACGGGCTACGCGCCGGAGGATTTGATCGGCAACAACGCAATCTCCTTCAATGAGCTGATCTGTCCGGAATACCGTCAGGTCCTGTGGGATGAATGGGCGATCGCGATCCGGCAAAAAAGACAGTTCCGTTACGAATACCAGATGCAAAAGGCTGACGGTCGCAAGCTTTGGGTACTGGAGATTGGGCAGGCGGTGTGGAATGCATCCGGGGCAGTGGAGGCATTGGAAGGCATCATTGTGGACATCAGCCAAACCAAGGCTGCGCTGGCTCGGATCCATTTTATGGATGAACATGATGATTTGACAGGCTTGTTCAATCGGAAGTATTTCGACAGTAAAAAAGAATCCTTTGAAGAGGATTCTGTTCTGCCTGTTTCTTTGATCATCTGTGATATCAACGGAATCCGGCTGATCAACGACGCATTTGGCCATGAAGCGGGAGATCGGCTGATTATAGAAACCGCAAGAATTTTGGACCATTGCTTTGGCCCGGATACCGTGCTTGCTCGAACCGGAGGAGACGAATTCGCTGCCATTTTGCCCCAGGTGGATGCCTCAGGGGCAATGCTGCAGATCGATCGGATACGCAAAGCGATCCAGATGTTTAACAGTACCTGCGAACGAGACGAGCAGCAGATCAGCCTGGCGATCGGATCCGCAACGAAGGAAGACCCCGCTCGCACATTGGAGGATATCGAAAAAGAGGCGGCAGAAGCGCTTCGCAGAAGCAAGCTCTTTGAGCAAAAGAGCAGGAACAATGCAGTCCTGTCTTCAATTATGTCCACCATGTATGCCCGAAGCCAGGAAACCGAAGCACACTCCAAGAGAATGGCTGATCTGTGCGCAAAAATCGCGCTTCGAATGGATGTGCCAAAAAATGAAATGGACAAGCTCCATCTGTTTGCCATGATCCACGATATCGGAAAAATCGGCATCAACGACAGTGTCCTGAACAAGCCGGGCAAGCTCAGCGAAGAGGAATGGGACATGATGAGAAAGCATCCCCAAATCGGATATCGCATTGCAGAGTCTGTACCGGAACTGGCAGGTGTTGCAAACTACATACTGGCCCATCATGAGCGCTGGGACGGGAAAGGCTATCCTTTCGGCCTTTCGGGGGAAAGCGTTCCCCTGATGGCCAGAATACTGGCTGTTGTGGACGCTTACGATGCCATGACGGAAGACCGGATCTATCGCAAGGCGATGCCTGTTGAGGCTACCATTGAGGAGATTCGATCCAACAGCGGAACACAGTTCGACCCAAACGTCGTTGAAATCTTTTTGGAAGTTATCGAGGAAAGCGTCGGTGCGGTCTCATCGCACAAGAGGTAGCGCATGAAAGAAAAAACCGAGCTGCAGAAAAATTGCATGAGCAAAGAGCTGAAACTGCAGAAGGTTATCGAATTTTCACGGACATTCCTCGCCGCAGAAGAAACCTCCGTGAACTACATGGAGATTTGCCGGATGATGGCAGAATTGTCCGAGGTCAGATTTGTCGCATTCAATACATATGACAAGAGCACTGCGTCCTTCCGTACGGAAGCTCTCCATGCCGGCGACCGAGTCAAGCAGATGGTTTTTCGATTTTTGGGCTTAAAGATAGAGGGTCAGCGCTGGCCTATGGGCGATAACAAGAGCTTGATCATGGATGACGAATCGATCAGGGCTTTCGATTATCTCTATGAATTATCTTCTGCCTCATTGCCACAAAACAGAGTCAAACGCATCCAGAGGTTTCTCCAAATCCGGAAGGTCATGATTGTTCGAGTCTCTGCGAAGGAGGAAATCCTGGGAGATTTCACAATTTTTTTAGACAAGCAATCGCCGGATCCTGATCCTGATATCCTGAACACCTTTGCCGGACAGGTCGGATTGTATTTAAAAAAAGCGTCTGTGGAGCGAGAACTCCTGGAGAGTCGCAGAAAGTTTGACAGTCTTGTGCAATCCACCCAGGTCGGCACTTGGGAGTGGCATGTGCAAAGCGGAGAGGTCCTCCGCAATGAGCGGTGGGCTCAAATGTTGGGCTATCGATTGGACGAACTGGGACCCATGATAAATCAAGCCTGGAAAGATCTGCTGCATTCCGCAGATGTAACAGAGTCGCAAGAACTGTTGCAGAAGGTCTTTCGCCGGGAAATTCCGTTTTATTCAATGGAATGCCGAGTCATGCATAAAAAGGGACACTATGTATGGGTGCTGGATCAGGGAGAAGTGACGGAATGGGCTGCCGACGGGAGCCCCTTGGTCATGTTTGGGTCTCATACGGATATTTCCGGAAACAAGATCCTGACCGAAGCGATCCGAAAGAGTCAACAGCATTATCAGCTTTTGGTAGACAGCAGTTACGACATCAT
>JAQUXD010000017.1 GCA_028692535.1 Eubacteriales bacterium
CACCCGTTCCGCCCGGAGCGCCCGGTGTGCGTTTCCGCAGTTTGAAAGGCGGGCAGACGGCCGGGGCGATCCCGGAAGAAGCGAAGCTTCTTATAATGTCTTCGGATTATACGGATATCCGTCAAAGGATCGCGTTGTATAAAAAAGAGACCGGCTGTGATGTGGATCATCGCGCAAGGGGTAAAAGCCTGGAAATCTCCGCCCGCAGCGGCGGCCCCGAAAAAGAGAGCAATGTCATCTCGATCCTGATCGAGCTCGCCGGTACGCTTCCCTTTGCAGGAGATGAGATCAAGGACTTTTTTGATTTTTATAACACTTACATCCACTTCGAAAACGACGGCGCTGCGCTTGGGTTGAGTCTAAACGGATCGGATCCCGGTCCGATTCGCCTGGATGCAACCATGATCGAAATGACGCCGGAGGCGGCCAGACTCACATTGAACATCTGCCGGCCTTCCTCCCTCACGGAAGAGCAAATCTGCGAGGCGATGATGCCGGTCTTGAATCGGTACGATATGGGGCTGGTAAAACCATCCCGTCAAAATCACGAAGAGTCGGCGGACAAAAAGGAAGTCAACGAGTAGAAACAGCTATATGTAGGGGGCGCGGCTTGTGCCTCCTCAATATTTGGACAATAATGGAACGCACGGTAGCGTGTGTGCAAAAACGATCGCATCGGAGCGGCTCCGGGCAAAAAGGAAAGCCCTGTAACCATTGAAATCTAAACCTTTTGAGGTCCAATAAAAAATTTAAAAAAAAACAAGAAAAAATACAAAAAGTTCTTGCATTCGTAAAACCTCTGTAGTATTCTAATAAAGCTTGCTTAAGGCACGGAAAGGCTGAAAATGCCCGGAAATGCCCGGCGAAGAAGCAGGAAGTTGCTGAGCTATCAGGTAATTTCTGCCGAGAATAGTCTGCCCCGAGAGGCAGGCGAAGGAGTTCTCGCCGTTTTGTTTTGAGTAAACAAACACCGAACACACGGCAGCGTGTAAGAGAGTCGAAGACGTTCGTCCCAAACTTTCGCTCAATGCAAATCAACGGGAAGCGACCTCGTACAGAATAGCGAAAATGTACGAAAGTAAATGCGGAAACAGATTCCGCAAGCAAACAAGGAGGAATAACAATGAGCAGTCAGAAAATCAGGATCAGACTCAAAGCTTACGACCACAAGTCTTTGGATCAGTCCGCAGAACGCATCGTGGATACTGCCAGGAAGACCGGCGCCGAAGTATCCGGTCCCATCCCTCTCCCCACCGAGAAGGAGATTGTCACGATCTTAAGAGCCGTTCACAAGTACAAGGACAGCCGGGAACAGTTTGAGCAGCGGACCCACAAGCGCTTGATCGACATCCTGAGCCCCACGCCAAAAACCATCGATGCACTCATGAAGCTGGATATGCCTGCCGGTGTGGACATCGAAATCAAGCTGTAAGTACAGAAAGTAACGATAGATTACTAATGGACTTAGTATGATTACAAATCGTAATCCGCTGTAAGAACTTAGGAGGAAACAAGTATGAAAACCATTTTGGGAAAAAAGATCGGCATGACCCAGATTTTTTCCGAGTCGGGAGAAGTGATCCCCGTAACAGTGATCGAAGCCGGGCCCGTCGTGGTCACCCAGGTCAAAACTGTGGAGACAGACGGCTATAACGGCGTTCAGATCGGTTTCGAAGACAAGAAGGTACAGAGAGTCAACAAGCCGGAAAAAGGACATTTCGATAAGGCCGGAGCTCCCTACAAAAAGCATTTGGCAGAGTTCAAGAACGAAGCCGGAGACGCATACGAGACCGGACAGATCATTACGGCTGCCGATTTCGAAGAAGGTAAGAAGCTGGATGTCACCGGGATATCCAAAGGAAAAGGAACCCAGGGCAACATCAAGAGACACGGCCATCACCGCGGCCCCATGACCCACGGATCCAAGCACAAAAGACTGCCCGGCGCGCTGGCCGCAGGCACCTATCCGTCCAGAGTATTCAAGGGCAATGCCGGTCCCGGAAGAATGGGAAGAGAAACCGTTACCGTACAAAACGTCGAACTTGTAAAAGTGATTGCAGACAGAAACCTGATGCTCGTGAAGGGCGCTGTCCCCGGAGGCAAGGGCGGAATACTCCGCATCCGGTATGCAGTCAAGGGACAGGACGCCAAATAACGAAGTAGGAAGGAGGAAGTCCAATGGCAAAAATTACTATGCTGACAATGGCCGGTGCCGAAGCCGGAACGCTGGATCTGAACGATGAGATCTTCGGGATCGAGCCCAATGAATATGCGGTCCACGCAGTCATTAAGAATTACCTGGCCAATCAAAGACAGGGCACCCAGTCCGCAAAGACCCGTGGAGAAGTCCGGGGCGGCGGCAGAAAGCCGTTCAGACAGAAGGGCACAGGCCGCCACAGACAGGGCAGCACCACCGATCCCACCCAGGTGGGCGGCGGCGTGGCATTCGCTCCCAAGCCCAGAGATTACAGATATACGCTTCCTAAGAAGCTCCGGAGGCTGGCACTGAAGTCGGTGCTTTCCTCGAAGGTAGCCGAGAAGGAAATCATCGTGCTGGACAATCTGCACTTCGATGCGCCCAAGACCAAAGAGATGCTCAAGGTTCTGGAAAACATCAAGGCAGCGAAAAAAGCGCTGATCGTCATGGCGGACAAGGATGAAGCTGTCATCAAGAGCGCATCCAACATCCCGGGCATCACCGCGACGATGGTCTCTCAGATGAACGTATATGAAATCATGCATCACACCAGCTTTGTCGTTACAAAGGATGCTGTGGAAAAAATTCAGGAGGTGTACGCAAAATGAGAACCGCCTATGATGTGCTGATCAAACCCGTCATCTCCGAACGGAGCATGGACGATGCAGAGGCAAAGAAGTACACGTTCAAAGTGGCTGTCGATGCCAATAAAACAGAAATCAAATCCGCCGTCGAAGAGGCTTTCGGCGTTGAGGTCGTTAAAGTGAACGTCATGAACAACGACGGCAAAGTGAAGAGACAAGGAAAGTACGTGGGTCGGACCGCCGCATACAAGAAGGCGATCGTCACGCTCTCCGAAAAGAGTAAAGCCATCGAGTTCTTCGAAGGGCTCTAAGGTAGGAGGAAACAATATGGGAATCAGAAAATATAAGCCGACTACTCCGGGGTTGAGAGGCATGACGGTCTCCACATTCGAAGAGATCACGTGCAGCACCCCCGAAAAATCCCTGACGGTGACGTTGAAGAACAACGCCGGCAGAAACTCCAGAGGAAAGATCACGGTCCGGCATCGCGGCGGCGGTACCAGGCCCAAGTACAGGATCATCGACTTCAAGAGAAATAAAGACGGGATCCCCGCCACAGTCAAGACCATCGAATACGATCCCAACAGAAGCGCCAACATCGCACTGCTGTTCTACGCGGACGGAGAAAAAAGATATATCATCGCGCCCCACGAGCTGAAGGTCGGCGACGTGCTCTTCTCGGGTCCCGAGTCCGACATCAAGATCGGCAATGCGCTGCCCCTGGTCAACATTCCAGTCGGCACCGTGATCCACAACGTGGAGCTGAAAAGCGGCAAGGGCGCGCAGCTGGTCAGAAGCGCCGGGAACGGCGCGCAGCTGATGGCCAAAGAAGGCAATTACGCCCAGGTGCGTCTGCCTTCCGGAGAAGTTCGTAAAATTCGCAAGGAATGCCGGGCCACCATCGGAGAAGTGGGCAACATCGACCATGGCAACATCTCCATCGGAAAAGCCGGCCGCAAGAGACACATGGGCATTCGGCCTACGGTCAGAGGTTCGGTCATGAACCCCAACGACCATCCTCACGGCGGCGGCGAAGGCAAGACCGGTATCGGTCGTCCGGGTCCTGTGACTCCCTGGGGCAAGCCCGCACTGGGATATAAGACGAGAAAGAAGAACAAGCCGTCGAACCAGTACATCGTTAAGAAAAGAAACGAAAAGTAGTTGAAGGGAGGATACAAGAGTCCATGAGCAGATCATTAAAAAAAGGCCCCTTCGTAAACGATAAGCTGATCAAAGCGATCGATACAATGAACGAGGCCAATCAAAAAAAGGTCATCAAAACCTGGTCCAGACCGTCAACGATTTTTCCACAGATGGTTGGACACACCATAGCGGTATACGATGGCAAGAAGCATATTCCCGTCTATATAACGGAAGATATGGTCGGACACCGGCTGGGCGAATTCGCACCCACCAGAACCTACAGAGGTCATGCATCCGACAAGTCCTCCAAAGTGAGAAAGTAGGAAGGAGAACAGACAATGGAAGCAAGAGCAGTTGCAAAATACGTTAAGATGTCTCCGTCCAAAATCAAGCCGGTCACCGATCTGGTGCGCGGCAAGGATCTTACGGAGGCCCTGACCATTTTAAAGTTTACTCCCGGCAAGGGCGCGGAATTGATTGAGAAAGTCGTACAGTCGGCAGCGGCCAATGCGGAGAACAACCATGAAATGGATGTCTCCAAATTGTACGTCGCAGAGATTTATGCAAATCAGGGTCCCACCATGAAGCGGTGGAGAGCCGGAGCCCAGGGACGCGCAGGCAGGATTCTCAAGAGAAGCAGCCACATCGGCGTCACCTTAAAAGAAAGATAATCAGCGAGGAGGTTTATGAATGGGTCAGAAAGTTAGTCCACATGGTTTGAGAGTGGGCGTAATAAAAGACTGGGATTCCAAATGGTATGCCAATAAGAAGAGCTTCTCTGATTATCTTATAGAAGATAAGAAGGTAAGAGACTTCGTTAAAAAGAAGCTTTATATTGCAGGAGTGTCTAAAATCGTCATCGAACGAGCAGCCGAGAATCAGATGAGAATCAGTGTTCTCACGGCAAAACCCGGTATGGTCATCGGGCGAGGCGGCGATGGTATCGATCAGCTGAAAAGCGATCTGGAAAAGATGACGGGCAAATCGGTGTCGGTGAACATCGTCGAAGTGCGCCGTCCGGAGCTGGATGCCCAGCTCACGGCGGAAAGCATCGCTCAGGCGCTGGAAAAGCGCGTATCGTTCCGGCGGGCTATGAAACAAGCCATGCAAAGAACGATGAAAGCCGGCGGCAAGGGAGTCAAAATCATGGTTTCCGGTCGTGTAGGCGGAGCGGAAATCGCCAGAAGTGAAAAATACAGCGAGGGCAATGTTCCTCTTCATACGCTTCGTGCAGATATTTCTTACGGCTTTATCGAAGCCGACACACAGTACGGAAAACTGGGTGTAAAGGTGTGGATCAATAACGGCGAGATCCTGGGAAAAGATCTGGTTCCTGCGGTTCCCGAAGAGAAGGAAAGCAAGAGAGGCGACCGGAACGATCGCAGCAAGAGAAATGACCGCAGCAGAAGAGATGATCGTCCCAGAAGAGACCGCAACGATCGCGGCGGACGGGGACGGACGGACGAACGGGAAGTCAAACGTTATGAGAACCCCAGGAAGCGTCCGGCCAAAGCTGCAGCACCTAAGGAAGAATCAGCTGTAGAAGCAGTGGATACCAAAGCGGCAACAGATGCCATCGCGGCAGATGTAAAGCAAACATCCACTCCCTCAGAAGAATAAGCACGAAGAAAGGAGGAGTCAGCGATGTTAATGCCAAAGCGCGTTAAACGCAGAAGAGTCCACAGAGGAAGAATGAAAGGTGTCGCCACAAAGGGCAACACGATCACCTACGGTTCGTACGGGATCGTCGCTCAGGAATGTGGCTGGATCACCGCCAATCAAATAGAGTCTGCCCGTATTGCCATGACCCGTTCCATCAAAAGGGGTGGGCAGGTCTTCATCAAGATCTTTCCCCATAAGCCGGTAACGAAAAAGCCCGCCGAGGTCCGCATGGGTTCCGGTAAGGGCGCGCCGGAGTACTGGGTTGCCGTTGTGAAGCCGGGCAGAGTGATGTTCGAGATCGGCGGCGTTACGGAAGATGCGGCCAAAGAAGCCATGCGTCTTGCAATGCACAAGCTCCCCGTCAAATGTAAGTTCGTCGCCAAGAGCGACACGGCAAAGGGTGGTGAAGCGTAATGAAGATCGAAAAAATCAGAAACATGAGTCAGATGGAGCTCGTTGCCGAAGAGTTGAAGCTGAAGAAGGAACTGTTTAACCTGAGATTTCAACACGTGACCGGCCAGCTGGAAAATCCGCTGAAAATGAAGGATCTCAAGAGAGATATCGCAAGAGTAAAGACCGTTATGAGAGAACAAGAACTCAAGAAGGCCGAGAAATAACCGAAAGGAGGATGCAAAATGTCAGAAGACAGGAAGACCAGAAAGACAAGAATCGGTATTGTCAGCAGCGATAAAATGGACAAGACGATCACCGTCGGTGTGGAAGAATCCATTCGCCATTCTCTTTACGGTAAGTCGGTAAAGAGAACGAAAAAGTTCAAGGCGCACGATGAAAACAACGAGTGCCAAATCGGAGATAAAGTAAAAATCATGGAGACCCGGCCTCTTTCCAAAGACAAGAGATGGAGATTGGTCGAGATACTCGAGAAGGTTAAATAGGGAGGCACCAAAATGATACAGCCGGAAACCAGGTTAAAAGTTGCCGACAATTCCGGGGCAAAGGAATTGTTGTGCATCCGCGTGCTTGGCGGTACTCACCGCAAGTATGCGAACGTTGGCGACATCATTGTATGTGCCGTCAAACAAGCGACTCCCGGCGGAGTCGTCAAAAAGGGTGAAGTGGTCAAAGCCGTCGTCGTACGGACCGCCACGGGCGAACGAAGAGTAGACGGCAGCTATGTCAAATTTGATCAGAACGCAGCCGTGATCATCAAGGAAGATAAAACACCCATCGGAACTCGTATTTTCGGACCCGTCGCCAGGGAACTCCGGGAAAAAGGGTTCATGAAGATCGTTTCTTTGGCACCGGAAGTACTGTAGGAGGTCGAAAACATGAACATTAAAAAGAACGACACGGTACTCGTGATTACCGGTAAAGACAAAGGGAAAAAAGGCAAGGTCCTCGTCGCGATGCCCAAGAAGGAAATGATCATCGTAGAGGGTGTGAACATTCAGACCAAGCACGCCAAAGCCAAACAAAAAGTAGCGGCGGAAATCAGAAAGCAGGAAGGTCCGATCCACGTTTCGAATGTCATGTACTTCGATGCGAAAGCGAAGGCACCTACCCGTATCGGATACAAGGTAGTGAACGGACACAAGAAGAGAGTATCCAAGAAAACCGGTCAGGTGATTGACTAATTCGAAAGGAGGAAACCATCTTGGCAGCAAGACTGAAAGAGAAATACAAAAGTGAAGTATTTCCCGTATTAAAAGATAAATTTCAATATGCAAATGTAATGGAGGTTCCTAAACTCGAAAAGATCACACTCAACATGGGTCTTGGCGATACAAAGGATAATCCCAAACTGCTGGAAACAGCCGTGAAAGAACTGGCGATCATTGCGGGGCAGGCACCTGTGGTCACGAAATCCCGTAAGTCCATCGCGAACTTCAAACTGCGCGCAGGGATGTCCGTAGGAGCCAAAGTAACGCTTCGCGGAGATCGCATGTACGAATTTGCAGATAAATTCTTTACGATCGCACTCCCGAGAGTGAGAGATTTCAAAGGCGTCAGCAAGAACTCCTTCGACGGAAGAGGAAATTTTTCCATGGGCGTCAAAGAACAGCTGATATTCCCGGAAATCGTCTACGATAATGTCGAGAAAATCAGAGGAATGGACATCGTATTCACAACCACGGCCAAGACCGACGAGGAAGCCAGAGCGCTTCTGGAAATGCTCGGCATGCCGTTTGAGAAGTAGGAGGGAATCATGGCTAAAACATCTCTCAAAGTAAAACAGCAGAGAAAACCAAAGCATTCCACCCAGGCTTACAATCGTTGCAAGCTGTGCGGGCGGCCCCATGCTTATTTAAGAAAATACGGCATTTGCCGTATCTGTTTCAGAGAGTTGGCTTATAAGGGTGAGATTCCCGGTGTCAAAAAAGCCAGCTGGTAATTCAACGAAGGAAGGAGGTACTTATCTATGACAATGACAGATCCTGTAGCGGATATGCTGACAAGAATCAGAAATGCCAACACGGCCGGTCATGCAAGCGTTGAGATTCCCGCATCGAAGATGAAGAAGAACATCGCTGAGATCCTCGTGAAAGAGGGATATATCAAAGGGTACGAATTGGTAGAAGACGATAAGCAGGGAATCATCAAAGTTCAGATGAAGTACGGTGCTGATAAACAAAAGGTCATTAGCGGAATCAAAAAGATTTCCAAGCCCGGATTGAAGGTCTATGCCAAGAGCAGCGACGTTCCGAAGGTATTGGGCGGATTGGGTGTAGCCATCATCTCCACTTCCAACGGATTGATTACCGACAAGGAAGCCCGCTCTGCAGGAGTTGGCGGAGAAGTGATCTGCTACGTTTGGTAACGAGAAAGGAGCAATAGTATGTCCAGAATAGGAAAACTGCCTGTGACTGTTCCTTCCGGGGTCGATATCACGGTGAGTGAGAAGAACCTGGTTACCGTTAAGGGACCCAAGGGAACATTGAGCGAGCAGATCAGTGATAAAATCAAAGTGGAAGTCAAGGATGGGACTGCGGTCCTCTCCGTGAAGGACGATTCGAAATATGCCGGCGCTCAGCATGGTCTGGCCAGAAGTTTGGTCCACAACATGGTCGTGGGCGTTACGGAAGGATACCAGAAGAAGCTGATTATCAAGGGCGTAGGATACAAAGCCGAGAAAAAAGGCAATGTTCTGGTAATGCAGCTTGGCTATTCCCATCCTGTAGAAATGCCGGATCCCGAAGGTATCACCACCGAGGTGAACACACCTACGGAACTGGTGGTAAGGGGTGCAAGCAAAGCCGCTGTAGGGAATTACGCAGCCGTCATCCGCAAGTGGAGAAAACCTGAGCCTTATGGTGGCAAAGGGATCGCCTACGAGGGCGAGAAGATCCGCAGAAAAGAAGGAAAGACCGGTAAGTAGAGAAAGGAGTGAGCGAAATGGCTAATAAAAATAGTAGAAATGACAACCGCATCAAAAGACATGAGCGGGTCAGAAAAGACGTTTTCGGAACTCCTGAAAAACCCAGACTCTGCGTATTCAGAAGCTCTAAAAATATTTTCGCACAAGTCATCGACGATGTGAACGGAAAAACACTGGCAGCCGCATCTTCCCTGGATAAAGATATCAAGGAAAAAGCAGCCTATGGCGGCAACAAAGCGGCAGCAAAGCTGGTGGGCGAAAAAGTCGGAGACGCTGCCAAAAAAGCAGGGATCAAAGCAGTCTGCTTTGACCGGGGCGGTTATCTGTACCACGGCAGAGTGAAAGAACTCGCCGATGGCGCCAGAGCGAGCGGTCTGGAATTCTAGAGGAGGAGGAAGAGAATGCAAAAGAGAATAGATCCATCCAACCTTGACTTAAAAGAATCCATCGTGAACATTCGAAGAGTTACGAAGGTAGTCAAGGGCGGTAAGAATTTCAGATTCAGCGTGACGGTCGTCGTCGGCGACGGCGAAGGACATGTGGGTCTGGGCCTGGGTAAGTCTCAGGAAATTCCCGAGGCCGTCAGAAAAGCCGTCGAGGACGCAAAGAAGGATCTGATCTTCGTCCCCATGGTCGGTACGACGATCCCCCACCAGAGTCTGGGCGTATTCGGAGCAGGCAGAGTACTGATTATGCCGGCTGCTCCCGGTACCGGCGTTATCGCCGGCGGTTCGGCGCGAACCGTGCTGGAATATGCGGGACTCAAGGATGTCAAGGCAAAGTCCCTTGGCTCCAGCAACCCGGGAAATGTAGCGTATGCAACCATCGAAGGACTCAGAGCGCTGAAAACCGTTGATCAGGTTTCCAAGCTCAGGGGCAAGACGAAGGAAGAAATCTTAGGATAGGAGGAACAGTCATATGGCAATGCTGAAAGTAACATTGATCAAAAGCACCATCGGCGCAACTCCTCATCAGAAGAAGGTCGTCGAGGCGCTGGGTCTTCGTAAGATCCGGCAGACAGTGGAACTTCCCGACAGCCCGCAATCACGCGGCGCGGTCAATGAAGTAAGTCATCTGCTGCAAGTTGAAGAACTCTAAGAGGGAGGTGACATAGATGAAACTGCATAATTTAAAAGCACCCGAGGGATCGACCCGGGCGCCCAAGAGAAAAGGCAGAGGGACAGGAAGCGGTAACGGAACCACGGCCGGCAGAGGTATGAACGGTCAGAATTCCAGAAGCGGCGGCGGTGTTCGTCTGGGTTTCGAAGGCGGCCAGATGCCCCTTTACCGGAGACTCCCCAAGAGAGGCTTCACAAATATCTGGAAGAAAGAAATGATTGGCGTCAATGTATCGGCGCTCAACATATTTGAAGACGGCGCAACTGTAACCGTGGATATGATGGAATCCAAAGGTCTTGCCAACGGCATTACCCATGGTGTCAAAATCCTCGGAAACGGAACGCTGGAGAAAAAGATTACCGTACAGGCCCAGAAGTTCAGCAAGACTGCGATCGAAAAGATCGAAGCGGCAGGCGGAAAGGCTGAGGTGATCTAGGATGGGCATGCTTCAAACAATGATTTCAGCCTGGAAAATTCCGGAAATGCGGCGTAAACTCCTGTTTACGTTCATGATGCTGGTGGTTTTCCGGCTGGGCTCCAATATTCCCGTGCCGGGCATCGACCGCATGCAGCTGGCTGCCATGTTTGATGCCAACACCTCGGGATTGTTTGGGTTGTTCGATCTGTTCTCCGGAGGCTCGTTCAGTAATTTTACGGTTTTTGCGCTGAGCATTACACCCTATATCACCGCATCTATTATTCTGCAGCTGCTGACCATCGCGGTTCCCCGCCTGGAGCAGCTGGCAAAGGAAGGCGAAGCGGGCAGAAGAAAAATTGCCCAGTATACCCGGTACCTTACAGTGGTTCTGGCGCTGGTGCAAGCCATTGGCTATACCTTCGGTCTGTTCCGCAGTGTTCTGGCGGATGACAGCCTCTTTGCAAAGATCGTGATCGTCTTGACACTGGTAGCCGGTACGGCTTTCCTGATGTGGCTCGGCGAACGGATCAACGAAAAAGGAATCGGCAACGGGATCTCCCTGATCATTTTTGCCGGTATCGTTTCCAGGATTCCTACGGCGATCACTTCAACAGCCGCCGGTATCGCATCCGGAGATATATCGGTGATATCCGTGCTTTTGTTCTGTGTCTTTGCGGTGTTGGTAGTCGTGGGTATCATTATGGTCCAAGAAGGCAATCGTAAAATTCCCGTCCAATACGCAAAAAGAGTGGTCGGTCGAAAAATGTACGGCGGCCAGAGCAGCCATATTCCCATGAAAGTCAATCAGTCAGGCGTTATCCCTGTGATCTTCGCCATATCGCTGCTGCAAATGCCGATGACTGTGGCCTACATGTGGCCCGACTCCGGTTTTTCCGGCTTTGTCACAAAGTTCCTGTCGCCTTCGGGATACCCGGGCGTATGGGTGTACTTTGCGCTGAATATCGTACTCATCATGTTCTTCACGTTCTTCTACAGTTCTGTTTCCTTCAATCCTGTGGATATCGCGGATAACATGAAATCCAACGGAGGGTTTATTCCGGGGATCCGTCCGGGCCGCTCCACTGTGGAATACATCACGAAGGTTATGAGCAGGCTCACGTTCGTAAGCGCCGTTTTCTTGGCGATCATCGCATCTATTCCAACGCTGATCCAGCATTGGTCAGCGCTGCAAATAGGCTTCGGAGGCACATCGGTCATTATTGCCGTTGGTGTGGCGCTGGATACGATGAAGCAACTTGAGACCCAGATGGTCATGCGTAACTACAGCGGATTCTTGAAGTAAGGAAGCGTAGCAAATAAGGGAGCGTAGCATGAGAATAATCGTATTGCTGGGCCCGCCGGGAGCCGGAAAAGGCACTCAGGCGACCCGGATTTCCGACAAGTACGGCATTCCTCACATATCCACCGGAGATATCTTTCGAAGCAATGTAAAAGAAGGGACTCCCCTGGGGAAGAAGGCTGCCGCATACATGGACCAAGGGCACTTGGTGCCCGACGAGCTGGTCTGTGATCTTGTGGAAGACCGTGTGTCCAAGGACGATTGTCAAAGCGGTTTTTTACTGGATGGATTTCCACGGACACTGTTTCAGGCCAGACACTTCGATGATTATCTTACAAGAAGCGGCCGGGAACTGTCAGTCGTGTTTGATATGCAGGTCAGCCAGGAGGTACTGCTTCCCCGCATGGTGGGACGCAGAGTTTGCAAAAACTGCGGTAAAACCTACCATCTCACAAATATGCCGCCCAAAGCGGAAGGCGTGTGTGATGTCTGCGGAGGCGAAGTGTACCAACGGGCGGACGATACGGAGGAAACGGTTCTGAACCGCTTCAGAGTCTATATGGAGCAGACCCATCCTCTGACGGAATATTACCAAAAAACCGGCAAGCTGATCACGCTGGACGGAGCATTATCGCCGGACGTGGTTTTCGGACAGATTTCTGCCCTTTTGGGAGACTGACCGATGATCGTGATCAAAACTGCCGAAGAACTGGAGACCATGGCCCTTGCGGCTTCGGTGACCGCCGAAATGCTTCGGGACCTGTCCGGGATCATCCAACCGGGGATCTCCACGAAGGATATCGATGATTACGTGGAAGCGTACATCCTGCAAAACGATATGCTTCCCGCATTTAAAGGATATGGCGGGTTTCCCGCCTCGGCATGCGTATCGGTCAACGAGGAGATCGTTCACGGGATCCCTTCCGCAAAAAAGATCTTGCGGGAAGGCGATATCGTAAGCGTGGACCTTGGAACGATATACAAAGAATACTACTCGGATGCGGCACGCACGTATCCGGTAGGCCGTATCGATGCGCAGGCGCAAAAGCTGATCCGAGTCACGGAGGAGAGTTTCTTTCAGGGACTGGAATTCTGCCGGATCGGTCATCGGTTGGGAGATGTCTCTCACGCGATCCAAAAGCATGCGGAGGAAGCCGGGTTTTCGGTGATACGGGATTATGTGGGTCACGGGATCGGACGCAGTCTGCACGAAGATCCGCAGATCCCCAATTACGGAAGGCCGGATCGGGGGCCCAAACTGGTTCCCGGGATGGTCCTGGCGATCGAACCCATGATCGCAGCGGGTGATTACGAAATCGATGTACTGCTGGACAACTGGACTGCGGTTACCGCAGACGGCTCTCTGGCCGCCCATTACGAAAACACCGTTGTGATCACACAGGATGAACCCCTTCTGCTCACCTGTTCGGACCGGGAATGCCCGCCGGCAGGGATAGCGGATGCGACCGGACAAAGGAGGAACGCTGTTCATGTCTAAAAAAGACAGCATAGAAGTATTTGGCATCGTGCTGGAAGCCCTGCCGAATGCCATGTTCAAGGTAAAGCTTGAAAACGATTACGTAGTGCTGGCACATATATCCGGCAAGATGAGGATGCATTTTATCCGCATTCTTCCCGGTGACAGAGTCAGGATCGAACTCTCGCCCTACGACCTGTCAAGGGGCAGAATAACGTGGAGAGACAAGTAGTCCTGTGATGGGAGGAGAAAAAAATGAAAGTAAGAGCTTCAGTAAAACCGATCTGCGAAAAGTGCAAGGTCATCAAGAGAAACGGAAAAGTGATGGTCATCTGCGAGAATCCGAAGCACAAGCAGACACAAGGTTGATAGTGTTTGAATAGGCCATCGGGTGCGGCTGGTCCTTGCCGGCGACGGCAACAGGACAACCCGGCAGCCATTTCACCAAATTCCGGACGTCAAGAAATGCGGCCGGCAGATAAAACAGCGATAGTAACATAGGAGGTAGAATTATGGCTCGTATAGCCGGTGTCGACTTACCCAGAGAAAAACGAGTAGAAATCGGACTCACCTACATTTTCGGGATCGGGAGAACTTCAGCCGCCGAGATTTTGAAGAAATCCGGCGTCAGCCCCGATACGAGGGTGAAGGATCTTTCCGAGGACGAAGTCGGTGCAATCAGAAAGATCATCGAATCGGATTATGATGTGGAAGGTGATCTCAGAAGAGACGTTTCCATGAATATCAAACGTCTGATGGAGATCGGATGCTACAGAGGGATCAGACACAGAAGAGGACTGCCCGTACGCGGACAGAACACCAAAAACAACAGCCGTACCAGAAAAGGCCCGAAGAAGACCGTCGGCCGGAAAAAGAAAGCGACGAAATAAGGAGGTAAGCTTTAATGGCAACAGTAAAGAAAACTGTACGCAAAAAGAGAAGAGAACGCAAGAACATTGAAAGCGGTCAGGCTCACATCCAGGCTTCCTTCAACAACACGCTTGTGACTCTTACAGACCTGAGCGGAAACGCTCTGGCATGGTCCAGTGCCGGATCTCTGGGCTTCAAGGGCTCCAGAAAATCCACGCCCTTCGCAGCGCAGATGGCTGCGGAAGAAGCCGCTAAAGGCGCCATGGAACACGGCCTCAAAACCGTGGAGGTCTATGTAAAGGGTCCCGGATCCGGCAGAGAAGCCGCTATTCGGGCACTTCAGACCGCCGGTCTGAACATCACCTTGATCAAAGATATCACTCCGATTCCTCACAACGGCTGCAGACCGCCGAAGAGAAGAAGAGTATAGGTAGGGAGGTACGGAAATATGGCAAGATATACAGGACCTTCCTGCAGACTTTGCAGAAGAGAAGGACAGAAGCTGTTCTTGAAAGGCGAGCGCTGCTATAGCGGCAAATGCGCCTTGGAAAAGAGAAATTACGCCCCCGGTCAGCATGGCCAGGGAAGGAAGAAAGTCTCCAACTACGGTCTTCAGCTTCGTGAGAAGCAAAAAGCCAAGAGATTTTACGGACTGCAGGAAACGCAGTTTAAAAACTACTTTACCAAAGCCGCCAGCAAGCGAGGCATTACGGGTGAGACCCTGCTGATCATGCTGGAAACTCGCCTGGACAATACGGTATTCCGTATGGGTTTTGCCTCTTCCAGAAAGGAAGCGCGGCAGCTGGTCTGTCACGGACACTTTACGGTGAACGGAAAGAAAGTCGACATTCCTTCCTACAGTGTCAAACCCGGTGAGATCATCAAAGTAAAGGAAAAGAGCGTATCTTCTCCTAAATTCAAGGAAATCAAAGAGATGACCATCAGCACACCCGCATGGTTGAGCATCGATACAGATAAACTGGAAGGCAAGATTTTGTCTCTGCCCGACAGAAGCATGATCGACACTCCGGTGGAAGAGCAACTGATCGTCGAGTTGTACTCGAAGTAATCAATCCCTAACCATGAGAATATATCTGTTAAATCGATTGTAAAGGAGGGATTTTGAGTGATCGAAATTGAAAAGCCAACCATCGAATGTGTATATTCGGAAGATGATCCCAGCTACGGTAAATTTATCGTAGAACCCCTCGAAAGAGGATACGGCACCACATTGGGCAACAGTTTGCGGAGAATTCTCCTCAACTCGCTGCCCGGGGCAGCCGTCACCTCCGTCAAAATTGATGGAATACTCCACGAGTTTTCCACCATCCCCGGCGTTAAGGAAGACGTTACGGAGATCATACTGAATTTAAAACATCTGGCGATCGCGCTCCACGGAGAAGACACAAAGCGGGCGCTGATCAATGCCCAGGGCCCCATGGAGGTGACCGCTGCGGACATCGTTGCAGACAGCGAATTGGAAATATTTAATCCGGATTTGCATATCGCAACACTGGAGGACAATGCCAGTCTGGTGATGGAGGTCAATATCTCCACCGGCAGAGGCTATGTACCTGCGGACCAGAATAAGAGCGAGAATACACCCATTGCGGTGATTCCCATCGATAGCATCTATACGCCGGTGTTAAAGGTAAACTTCACGGTGGAAAACACCCGGGTAGGCCAAGTGACCGACTATGACCGGCTGATTCTTGAAATCTGGACCGACGGCAGCATTTCTCCCGAGGAGAGTGTTTCCATAGGCGCCAAAATCATGCAGGAGCATCTGAAGCTGTTCATCGACCTTACAGAAAGCATGCACTCCATGGAGATCATGGTGGAGAAGGAAGAAGATCAGAAAGAAAAAGCGCTGGAGATGAGCATCGAGGAGCTGGAACTATCTGTACGATCCTTCAACTGTCTGAAGCGGGCTGCGATCAACACGGTCGAAGAGCTGACACGCAAGACGGAAGAAGACATGATGAAGGTCCGGAATCTCGGGAAGAAGTCTCTGGACGAAGTGAAGCATAAACTGGAAGAATTGGGTCTCGGTTTAAAACCGAGCGATGAATAGCGCAAGAAGGAGGATTCGAAATGCCCGGATATAGAAAACTGGGGGTGAAAACTGCCCACAGAAAATCCATGCTGAGAAATCTCGTAACGGATCTTTTACGTGAAGGCCGCATTCAGACCACCGAATGCAGAGCCAAGGAAGCAAGAAGAGAAGCCGAAAAGATGATCACGTTGGGGAAACGCGGCGACTTACACGCCAGACGCCAGGTGTTGGCTTATGTCGTGGATGAAGATGTGGTGACGAAGCTCTTTGACGAGATCGCGCCCCGCTACGAGGAACGCAACGGTGGTTACACGAGAATTCTGAAGCTGGGTCCCCGCAGGGGCGACACTGCAGAAGTAGTATTTCTGGAACTGGTGTAACAATTGACAGATGGAGGACAATTATACTGTACCTCCCTGTGAAACAAAAGACCAAAGCGGTCGGAATGCTCCGACCGCTTTTTTCGCGCGTATTTATACTTTCTTAACACCTGCTCTGAATTTTTGACGGCACGTTTACCTCTTTTGGTGTATACCCTTGTAGGAGGGCAGGTAGTAGATATGGAAGAACTCTTCATCATCATTCCGCTGTTGGCATTCATGGCCATTCTCTATCGTTGGATGTGCCATCTGGACGAATTTTGCGGATTGAAAATCGATCCCGAACAGGATTCGGAATACGTATGGAAGGATGTGCTTTTATTTGGCAAAGATCCATCACTGTGCTCGTCTTTGCGCTCGCAGCGATTGGATTTCGATACCGTGGAATGTCCGGCATTTCCGTTGCTGCGGATGTATCGAATCGTTGCAGCGATATCCGAAAACGATCTGGACAACATGCTATTGTGCACACTGGCAAAGCAGCGTGATCCTTCGGTGCGTACCGTTGCGTTGTGCAACGGACGGGTCTATCGCGAGATTTTTGACCAACCGGCAGTGGATGTGGTTGTGACAGACCGACTGACCATCCTGAAAATACTTACAGCCTGGGAGGTGCTTTCTTGAAGGTACGTTTGAAATCGATCCGAGTCTTGCTGGTCGGTTTTGCATTGATCATATGGATCGGCGGAATCCTGCTGTGGCTGCCGATTTCCAGTCACAACGGTATTTCGTTTATCGACGCCATTTTTACAGCCACATCAGCGGCCTGCGTTACCGGTCTTGTTGTATTCGATACGTATTCTCAGTTCACCGTATTTGGACAGGGCGTGATTCTGATTCTGATACAGGTCGGTGGCTTGGGCTTTATGATGATCGGCGTGTTATTCTTTCTGTTTATGGGACGGCGCATCGGGCTGCGTCAACGAGCACTGCTCATGGAGTCCACAGGGATCTGGAAAGTCGGCGGGATCGTGCGGCTCACGCGTCGCGTCCTGATCATGACCGGTATCATCGAGCTGTGCGGCGCTCTGCTTCTGGCGATTCGCTTTTGTCCGCAGATGGGGCTGGCTCAGGGCTTGTGGCATGGCCTGTTTCACTCCGTCTCAGCCTTCTGCAATGCTGGTTTCGATTTGATGGGCATTCTGGAGCCCGGCAGTTCCCTGACTCATTTTCAGGGAGATCTTCTGGTGAACGGCACCGTGACAGCGTTGATTATCGTCGGTGGTTTGGGGTTCTTCCTGTGGAACGATCTTTTTGAAAAAAAACTGGTGTTTTCCGAGTATCAGCTTCATACGAAGATCGTATTGACCGCGACGGCGATCTTGTTGGGTGTCGGAACTCTGGGATTTTTCTTTCTGGAGAAGAACACGTCCATGGTGGGACTGCCCTTTCCGGAACGGCTTCTGGCGTCCTTTTTCCAGTCCGTTACGCCCAGGACCGCAGGCTTCAACACCGTTGAAATGGCAGAGATGAGTGAAGGCGGAACGCTGCTGACCATGCTGTTGATGCTGGTGGGCGCAGGTTCAGGATCCACTGCAGGAGGTATAAAAGTGACGACATTGACAGTCCTGACTCTTTCCGTGGTGTCTTATTCTCTGGGGCACGAAGACCTGAATATCTTCGGCAGAAGACTGGAAGCAGAGGCGCTGAAAAGAGCCTGCTCGAATACAACGTTATACATCAGTTTGATACTGTTTGGCGGATTTGTGCTCAGCATACAGGGATTTCCTCTGACAGACGCTATGTTTGAAGCAGTTTCCGCTCTGGGAACGGTGGGCCTCAGCCGTGGAATTACGCCGGAACTGACGACGCTGTCCAAGATGGCGATCGCTATGCTCATGTATAGCGGACGGATCGGCAGCTTATCGGTTGCCATGGCTATGATCAATCCCGAGCACAGTCCCATCAAGAATCCGGCAGAGAAAATTATCATCGGATAAAAGGAGAATCATATGAAATCATTTTTAGTCATCGGTCTGGGCCGCTTTGGCCAGCATCTGGCCTTGAAACTGATGGATCTCGGCAACGAAGTTATGGCTGTCGATAAAAAGGAAGACAGGGTGACACGGATCGCTCATTTGGTTACGGCCTCTCAGATCGGCGACTGCCAGGACGAAGAGGTTTTAAAGGCACTCGGCGTTAAAAACTACGACGCTTGTTTCGTGTGTGTAAGCGCCGATTTTCAATGCTCGCTGGAGGTTACCTGCGCACTGAAGGAGTTGGGTGCGCAATACGTGGTAGCTCGGGCTGACCGTGATAAGCAGGCAAAATTTTTAAAGAGTATCGGCGCTGATGAAGTGATCCACACAGAGATGGATATGGCCCATCGGATCGCAGTACGGTTTTCTGCAAAAGGCGCTTTTGAGTATATCGAACTGACTCCGGAATATGCCATTTTCGAAATTGCCACACCTAAAAGCTGGGTCGGCCAGTCCGTCTCCGAAGTGGGGGTGCGCAGAGAGTACAACATCAATGTGATCGGCATAAAAAAGGGCAGCGACATTACGCCGCTGACCAAAGCCGGGTATGTGTTTTCCGAAAGCGAGCATTTGATCATTGCCGGCAGTCAGAAGGATGCGCTGAGGTTGATGCGAATCCGTTAGATTCGATTGCGGTTTCGGGGCGGCAGGCGCTATTCGTCTGCGAACCTGTACCCCACGCCGATTTCCGTAAAGATGAACCTTGGATTTGTGGTGTCTCGCTCGATCTTTCTCCTTAGGTTTGCCATAAAGACCCTTACGGTTCGAGTATCTCCGACTTCGTCGTATCCCCAAATCTGCCGCAGAATGTAGTTGTGCGTGAGCACCCGTCCTTTATTGGCGATGAGCAGCGTTAAAAGGCGATACTCTGTTTGCGTCAGATGGACCTCCAGGTCGTCTACGGTGACTCTTCTCTTTGCATAGTCTACTGTCAGCCAGTCGCAAACGAATGTGGCGTCGCCTTCCTGGGTCATAGAACGGATCTTTCGCTCAGCGACCCGAATTCGCGCCAGAAGCTCTCCCATATGAAACGGCTTAGTGATATAGTCGTCAGCGCCGGCATCCAGTGCTTCGATTTTTTCTTTCTCCTGATCCCGGGCAGAGATCACCAAGATCGGTGTGCCGGAAAAGGACCGAATATCTCGGATCACTTCCACGCCGTCTTTGTCGGGCAGGCCCAGATCCAACAGGACAATGTCGGGGTGGTGCGACGTGAACAGGAACATTCCTTCCGCCGCCGGTATCGGACACTGTAAAGACCGCATCGGGACCGTCAACCGATACATCCAAACGGATCTTTGCTTCCGGCGGTGTATGTCGAACTGCATTCACCAGCAGATTGACCAACACTTGTAC